>CAJMNP010000080.1 GCA_905214895.1 uncultured bacterium
GTATCAGTCAAATAATTGACCGTGAAAACCAAACAAACCAGATAAACGGCGTGGTGCGTCCCCTCAACAAAGCCATTTAGGATGCTAGGCGGTCGGTGCGTTCCTAAACGTGTAGTTGCCCGGAGAGCGCACATTGATATAGGTTACGCCCTCCACCTGCGAAAGTAGCTTGGTCACGATGCGTTCTTTCTTGGCGATATCGTCCGAATCGCCCAGCGACACCTCGACGCCGTTGTCGAGATTTGCCGAGATAGCCTCAACGGAAGGCGTGGAAATATCCTTCACCTGGTCCAGGAACTCGCTCGAAAAACCGCGTGCGTAGTCCAGGCCGGCCTTGACGGCCTTGGAGCTCACCGCCTGACCCGAAACCGGTGCGACATCGGCCGAGACATCAGTCAACAGCACGGCGCCGTAGTGCTTGGCAAGCGCCAGGGCCGCATCGATGCCGGTCAGGGTGTTGGCACCCTCCCCCGATGTAATGACGTTCCCCCGGTCGTCCACCTCGACAGACGTCGAAAGCGGAGCGATCCAGGTGTCATCGTCTCCGATAGCCCAGGCAAGGTCGTCGGAGCTGATATACGCAATGGCGGTAACTTTACGCTCCGTCGGCGTGATGATAAGCGTATGGGGAAACTGACGCTGGACATCCACGCCCGAGACCCACGGGTTTTGCTTGAGGCCCTCGGTGATCTGATCGGGATCCACGTTAAAGAGCGACGTGTTCTCGGGAAGACTGATGAGCTGCATGGCGTCGTGCTTGGTCACATGCTCGCTACCATGAATCTGAATATCGGTGGCGGCAAACAGGCCGGAGTTGATGACGACGATGGCAACAATGGCAAGTACGACCACGGCTGCCAGGATGCCGCCCGCGATTTTGCCCTTACCTTTAATGGCAGAAGCGACGTCGGTCGTCTTGCTTGCCATGGCACCAAGCGATGACAGAGGATTGATGCCCTTTTTTGCCGAAGACGCCTTGGCAGCGGGCACCGATGTCAGTGAACGCGGCTTAGCGCCAGCCAACGTACGGCCGGCATGCGGCGCACGAGCTCCCAGCGAAGGTCTGAGCGTCGCCATAGGTCGGGAGGTCTTGGTGCCCATCGCCGGCTTGGGCGTCACCGAAGGACGCGGAGCCGGAAGACTCGTCTTTTTAGAAGCGGGGCGTCCCCCCAGCTGCGAGCCGACGACCGGGCGCTTGGCAGGACGGACGGACCCAACAGACTTGGAGGGCATGGCGGGCTTATGTTGAGACTGGGCAGGTGCGCCGGAACGCCCTCCGGCGCGGCGGAAGGTTGGTTTCGATGCTCTAGAAGCCGAGGAATTTAACTTCCGGTCTGAGCTCGATGCCATACGCCTCCCTCACCTTTCCGTGCACATGCCTGATAACCGCGGCCACGTCATCGGCCGAGGCGGTTCCGTTATTAACGATAAAATTAGCGTGTACGGGCGAAACTTCCGCACCGCCAACCGAAAAACCCTTTAATCCACAATCCTCAATCAACTTGCCCACGCTTGCATCGGGCGGGTTGCGAAAGACCGATCCGCAGGATGCGCGACCCATGGGCTGCGTGCGCTTGCGGCGCGTCAGGTACCGCTCCATACGCTCGCGAATGTCTGCCTTGGGCGCGGGTTTGAGCTTGAGCACGCACTCGAGAATGATCTCGTTACGCGGCAAGCTGCACTCGCGATACCCCCAAGCGATCTCGGACCCTGCATAGTGCTTAATACCGGACGCCGGATCAAACGTGACCACGTCCTCGATAAGGGAACCGATCCACTCGGTCCGCGTACCTGCGTTCATGGACACGGCGCCGCCGACCGAACCGGGAATACCGACCGCGAACTCAAGGCCCGAAAGCCCGCGCGACAAGGCGTCGTTGACCAAACGCGCGAACATCACGCCCGCACCAACGGTCAGCGTGCAGCCGTCCTCGGCAACAACCGTGCGCTGAAACTCACGTCCCAGCGAAATAACGGCGCCGCGATAACCGGCATCGGCAACAAGCAGATTGGACCCCTTGCCGATAATCACCCACGGCACCTGCTCGCGGTCGAGCACCGCCACGGCGCGACGCAGGGCATGGTAGCTATGGCACGTCACAAAGAGGTCGGCCTTGCCACCGATACGATAGCTTGTATGGCGTGCAAGACGTTCGTCCTCGACCACGTCCGTGTCGATCATGCCCGAAAGCGCCATGACGGCGTTAAAGAGACCCATAGGGGTTAAGCGTCTTTCTTGGCAGTCAGATACTCGATGAACTCGGGGCCGACGGTCGTAACGTCGCCGGCACCCATGGTGAGCAGCAGGTCGCCCTCGCCCACGAGTTTCTCAAGCTCCTGGTTGAGCTCAAGACGGCTGGAGCAGTACACGACCTCCTTGCCGGGGTGCTTGGCGCGAACGGTATCTGCGAGCATCTTGGAGGTAACGCCCGGAATCGGCATCTCGCCGGCGGAGAACACATCGATCAGCAGCAGCTTATCGGCGTTGGCAAAGGCATCGGCAAAGTCATCGCACAGAGCCTGCAGGCGCGAATAGCGGTGCGGCTGGAACACGACGTCGACATGCTTGTAGCCCAGCGAAGAGGCAGCAGCGAGCGTCGCCTTGATCTCGGTGGGATGATGGCCGTAATCGTCAACCACCGTGATGCCGTCGATATCGCCCACGTGGGTAAAGCGACGGCGGACACCCTCAAAACTCGAAAGTGCCTTAGCGGCGGCGTCGATATCGAGACCCAGGACATGGGCGACGGTCAAGACGGCCGTGGCGTTGAGCATGTTGTGACGACCGGGATTGCTCTTAATCTCGACAGCGTGCTCGGTGCCGTCCTCAAAGCGAACGATAAAGTCGCTCTGGATGCCCTTGACATCCGGATGCACGCAGACGATGTCGTTGTTCTCGGCAAAGCCATAGGAAAGCACATGACGGCCCGTCGACTTGGCGAGCTCGACCAGATGCGGGTCCTCGCCACAAACGATGACGGTGCCGTCCTCGCCCACCAGCCCCATAAATTTGGCAAAGGTGGCCTCGATCTCCTCGATGCCCGAGTAGTGATCGAGATGGTCGGCCTCGACGTTGGTCACGATGACCACGTTGGGGTTCAGGAACAGGAACGAGCTGTCGGACTCATCGGCCTCGGCGACAAAGTAGTCACCCGAGCCGTTCTTGCCGTTGGTGTCGTAGCCCTCGACGATGCCGCCGATCAAAAAGCTGGGGTCCAGACCCATGCGATCGAGCATCGTGGCGCACATCGAAGACGTCGTGGTCTTGCCGTGCGTGCCGGCAACGGCGACGGTGGTGTAGCCGTGACCCAGGGCCGAGAGCATCTTGGCGCGAGGCCACACGGGAATACCGAGCTCGCGGGCACGCACGAGCTCGGGGTTGGACTCGGGAATAGCGGTAGAGACCACAACCACGTCGGGCTTGACCTCGTCGATCGTCGCAGCCTCGTGGCCCACGTGGACCTTCACGCCGGCGCGGGTAAGCTGGCGAATATAGCGCGACGTCTTAAGGTCGGAACCGGTAACGGTATAACCGCGCTCGTGCAGGACGAGAGCGATGCCGCTCATGCCGGCGCCGCCGATACCGATAAAGTGGGCGCTCTTGAACTCGGGCGCGGAGGTTGCAGTCTGGGAATCAGCCATGTGCTCGTGTACTCCTTGCGTAAACACTGCCTGTAACCCGTTAACTGTACCGCACCTACCGCATCCGCGCGAGGGCGACCGGCGATATCCCGTCTAACTAACGCAATCCCTCTACCGCGTCGGCCAAAAGCGCGGCGGCACGGTCCTGGGCCAAGCCACGCGCCGCCTGACGCATGGCATCACGCGCCGCAGCGTCATCGATCAGGTGCAGCAGCTCGTCGGCAAAGGCAGGGGCATCGATATCGGCATCGGCGCATAGCACGCCGGCACCGGCATCGACCAGGTAACGCGCATTCGTGGTCTGGTGGTCGGCCGTGGCGTGCGGATACGGCACGAGCACCGAGGGCACGGCAAGCGCGGCAATCTCGGCCACGCTCGAGGCACCGGAACGCGAGAGCACCAAATCGGCCGCGGCCAGCATATCGCCCATGTTGTCGATGTAGGGCTGGACACGGTAGCGCTTCGCCTCCTCGGGCGTCAGCGCCAAAGCGCGCTCGGTCTCCTCAAAGCCGTCGGCACCCGTCGAATGCAAAATGTAGAGATTCTCGCGGGTCAGCAGCTCACTCTTGAGCGAGGCAACACGCTCGTTGAGATGCTGAGCACCGAGCGAACCACCAAAGACGAGCAGAAGCGTCGCGTCCTCGGGCACACCGAGCGCCTTGCGACCGCGGGCGCGATCGCCCTCGATCACCGAACGACGCACGGGATTGCCCGTCATGAGCACATGATCGGGGTCGCCCTCGCGCTCAAAGACCGCGCGGGCCGCAGGTACCGAAATACACACGCGGGCGGCATGTGAATTCATCATCTTGTTGGCCAGACCCGGAACAGAGTTCTGCTCGTGCAGCAGATACGGAACGCCGGCGCCCTTGCACCAACCCAGCAGCGGGACCTCAACGTAAGCACCAAAGCCGATAGCGGCATCGGGCTTACCGACCTTCAAGAAGTGACGGGCAAGCGCGCGCTTCGCCTTGTTGACGCGCCACAGCGAGGTCAGCGCCGTCCAGGGACGGGAGCGATCGAAGCCCGTGACCGTGATGGGCACAAAATCGAATCCGGCCTCGGGAACCAGACGGCCCTCGAGCTTGCGCGATTGGCCCACGAACACAACGTGATGACCGCGGTCGCGCAGCTCCTCGGCCAAGGCGAGCGCGGGGTTGATATGTCCTGCCGTGCCGCCAGCTGCAATAGCAACGGTCATCTTATCGGTCATGGTAATCCCTTCGTACACGCGGCCCCTGGTCATCGGTGCGCAAACGCGCCGACGGGTCCGAATTCAAATCGATTCGATTATATCCGCCGCCCGCATTGCGAGGAGCGGGGCGCTGAGGACGACCTTGCGGCGCCGTTCGCTGACGCGGACGGGCTGCCGGCTCGGTCGCAG
>CAJMNP010000081.1 GCA_905214895.1 uncultured bacterium
TATCGTTGATCAGCAGCAGCTGAGTGTTCTTCATGAGGGTCTCCCTTGTTTCGGGTGCGGCGCGGCAGCACCACAGTGCGACTAAGTGTAGCGCAGGAGGCATCGTGAGCGGTCGCTAGGGTCGCGAAGAGCGCATTGTTGCGGATAGGTTTCGGAAATGGGGACTGTTTGCTCCATAACGGCCTAGTTGATACTACTCATATAGTGCCATTTCAAAACTATGCCTATTTACTACGTTTAACCGCCCACCTCCAACCACAACAAATTTCGCTCCAACAAAACCGCAGGTAGATAGCTTGCGCTTTTTCAGAAACAGCTGTTGTGGTCGGGGATTCCGGATTCATCGTAGTAATTAGGCATAGTTTTTGGCGAGGCCGCTTCGAAAGGCGTCATCGCAGCCCAAAGTAATCCCTTTTCCTCCGTCCCCAAGGGATCACCCAAATGCCAACCGAGGCAGCGCCGCAGATTGAGGACGGACAGCGAAAACGCTCCTAAGCGAGCAAGGTGGCGTGAAAGAGGAGGGCATAGGCCTTGCGGCCATGCCCGACGATTGAACGCCAGATTGCCGCTTAGGAGCGTTTGCAGCGTCGAGCGGTTACGGCGTTTGGCAAAACGCCGTAACTATAAGTTTGGTACCTTGACATTCATTTCTCATGCTCCTAGATTGGTTAGGCACAAAACAATTCCACTACCTAACTAAAGAAAGGAGCAACACTAATTCATGTGCGATGAACCTCTTAACCTTTGTCCGCACGAACCCGGCGGCGACCCGTCACAGCCGGCGGATGTACCCGAAGCGGTTAGCTCAGAAGACAAGCTTGCCAAGCGCATCCTCAATGGCCTGGGCTTTTGCGGCCATTACATGCATTTTCATGGCGGAGGCGTGTCCGGCAAGGCGCCCATCATCTGCCTGCTGGCCAAGCAGCCCGGCGGCGAGATGTCGCAGCAGGAGCTCGGCATGCACTTTGACCTCAAGCCGGGATCGCTTTCCGAGATCCTGTCCAAGCTCGAGCTCAACGGCCTCATCGAGCGCAGCCGTAACCCCAAGGATCGACGGCAACTCACCATTCGCCTGACCGAAACCGGCCGGGAAAACGCCCGCATCGACCAGGCAGCCCGCATCCGCTTTAGAGAACGGGCCTTTAGCGCGCTCACCCACGACGAGCGCGAGGACCTCGCCGAAATGCTCGATAAAATCCGCGTAACCTGGGAGGAACTGGATGATTAAAACCCTCATGGGAAGCATCCGCGACTATATGAAAGTCACCGTTGCCACGCCGCTGCTCGTGCTTGGCGAGGTGCTCTGCGAGATGCTGATTCCATTTATCACCGCCAACCTGATCGACGCTATCAAAGACGGCGCCACCGTAGCCGAGATGCTTCCCACCGCAGGCTTTTTGGTGCTCATCGCGCTGACGTCACTTGCTTTTGGCGCCGCGGCCGGCGTCACCTGCAGCCATGCGAGCTGCGGGTTCGCCAAGAACCTGCGTCACGACCTGTTCTATAAGATCCAGACGTTCAGCTTTGCCAACATCGATGAGTTCTCGAGCTCCTCGCTCGTCACGCGCCTGACCACCGATATCAACAACGTGCAGCAGGCCTTTATGATGATCATCCGTATCGCCGTGCGCGCGCCGCTGGTATTGATCTTCGCCTTTACCATGGCGTTTATCATGGGCGGCAGCGTCGCCATGGTCTACCTGGTCATCATTCCGCTGCTGGGCTTTGGACTGTTCTTTATCATCTTTAAGGTGCGCCCCATCTTCTCGCGCGTCTTCCACAAGTACGACGCCCTTAACGAGTCCGTCGAGGAAAACGTCACCGGCATGCGCGTGGTCAAGAGCTATGTGCGCGAAGACTTTGAGAAGGAGAAGTTCGCGACCGCCGCGCGCGACGTCCAGATGGACTTCACCCGCGCCGAGAAGCTGCTCGCCTTTAACAACCCCATGATGAACATCTGCGTCAACGGCGCGTTTGTCGTCATCATCTACCTGGGCTCCAAGCTCATCATCACGAGCCAGGGTACGCTGTTCGACGTGGGCCAGCTCTCCTCGACCTTTACCTATGGTTTCCAGATTCTCATGAGCCTGATGCAGCTGTCGATGATCTTTGTCATGGTGACCATGGCCGACGAATCGGCACACCGCATTGCCGAGGTGCTGGCCGCCGAGCCCACGATCGCCGATCCCGCCGAGCCCGTGCTCGAGGTTGCCGACGGTTCCATCGACTTTGACCACGTGAGCTTTAAGTATTCCAAGCATGCGAAGCGCCAGGCGCTCGACGATATCGACCTGCACATTACGAGCGGCGAGACCATCGGCATCATCGGCGGCACCGGCTCGGCCAAGTCCACGCTCGTTAACCTCATCGCCCGCCTGTACGACACCACCGAAGGCGCTGTGCGCGTGGGCGGCGTGGACGTGCGCGACTACGACCTGGACGCGCTGCGTCACCAGGTCGCCATGGTGCTGCAGAAAAACGTGCTGTTTAGCGGCACCATCGCCGAGAACCTGCGTTGGGGCGACCCGAACGCCACCGACGAGGAAGTCCGCGAGGCAGCGCATCTGGCCTGCGCCGACGAGTTTGTCGACGGTTTCCCCAAGGGCTACGACACCTGGATCGAACAGGGCGGCTCTAATGTTTCGGGCGGTCAGAAGCAGCGCCTGTGCATTGCACGCGCCCTGTTGCGTCGCCCCAAGATCTTGATCCTGGACGACTCCACCAGCGCCGTCGACACCAAGACTGACGCCAAGATTCGCGCAGGCCTGGCAAGCTATCTGCCCAACACGACCAAGCTCATCATCGCCCAGCGCATCAGCTCCGTGCAGGACGCAGACCGCATCATTGTCATGGAGGGCGGCCGCATCGCACAGATCGGCAACCACGAAGAGCTGCTCAAGACGAGCGAGATCTACCGAGAGACCTTTACCTCGCAAAACAAGATGTCTGCCGAGGGCGAAGGGGCCGTCGAGGCCGACACCGAGGCATCCGCAACGCAAGCTCAGACCCAGGAAGGAGGCGAGGCACATGAGTAAGGCAACGACCGCCGAGCGCGCGCTCAACCGTAAGGGCGGCACCATGTCGCGCCTCATCAAGACGCTCTTTGACTTCTATCCCGTGCTTTTGCCCCTTGTCGTCGCCGGCGTGGTGCTCTGCGCCATCATCAACTCCATCGGCGCGACCTTCCTGCAGAGCGCCCTGCAGATTATTAGCGAATCGTGGCAGTCGGGCGATTGGGAAGCCGCACAGCCCAAGATTCTGCAGCTCGTGACCACCCTCGCCTGCATCTACGGCGTCGGTGTCCTGTCCTCGCTCTTCTGGAACCGCGCCATGGCTATCGTCACGCAGGGCTCGCTCGAGAAGCTGCGCGAGATGATGTTCAACCGCATGCAGGACCTGCCGATCCGCTACTTCGACACGCACCAGCGCGGCGATATCATGAGCCACTACACCAACGACATCGATACGCTGCGCCAGATGATCAGTCAGTCGCTGCCCAACCTGCTCATGACGATCATCATCATCGTCACGGTGTTCTTTATCATGCTGTACTACAGCGTGTGGATGTGCCTGGTCATCATCGCCGGCGTCGCCTTTATGACCTTTATGACCAAGCTGCTCGGCTCCAATTCCGCGCGTTTCTTCATTGCGCAGCAGACCGAGCTCGGCGTGGTCGAGGGCCATATCGAGGAAGTCATGAACGGTCAGAAGGTCGTCAAGGCGTTCTGCCACGAGTCTGCCGCCGAGGCCGATTTTGACGAGCGCAACGAAAAGCTCTTCGAGGTCTCACAGAAGGCCAACATGTACGCCAACATCCTCATGCCCATCCTTATGAACCTGGGCAACTTGCTCTACGTGCTGGTGGCCCTTGCCGGCGGCATTTTCCTGGCGCTGGGCGTGCCCAACCTGAGCATCTCGGGCATGGCGCTGTCGATCGCCGTCGTGGTGCCGTTCCTCAACATGACCAAGCAGTTCTGCGGACAGATCGGCCAGATCTCGCAGCAGATCAACGCCGTGGTCATGGGCCTCGCCGGCGCCGACCGTATCTTTGAGCTCATCGACGAGAAGCCCGAAGCCGACGAAGGCTATGTGACGCTCGTCAACGCGCAGGTCAACCCCGATACCTGGCAGCTCGAGGAGGCTGACCACCACACCGGCATGTGGGCGTGGAAACATCCGCACCGCGCAACCGGCGAGATCGAGTACGTGCCGCTGCGTGGCGACCTGGTCATGGACAACGTCGACTTTGGCTACACGCCCGACCACGAAGTGCTGCACGGCGTGTCCGTGTTTGCCAAGCCGGGCCAGAAGATCGCGTTTGTCGGCGCCACCGGAGCCGGCAAGACGACCATCACCAACCTCATCAACCGCTTCTACGACATCGCCGACGGCAAGATCCGCTACGACGGCATCAACGTCAACAAGATCCGCAAGGCCGACCTGCGCCGAAGCCTGGGCGTCGTGCTGCAGGACGTGAACCTGTTCACCGGCACCGTGATGGATAACATCCGCTACGGCAACCTGGATGCCACCGACGAGGAGTGCATCGCGGCGGCCAAGCTCGCGGGCGCGGACGACTTTATCACCCGCCTGCCCGACGGCTACGACACCATGCTCACCGGCAACGGCGCCCAGCTGTCGCAGGGCCAGCGCCAGCTGATCTCGATCGCGCGCGCCGCCGTCGCCGATCCGCCGGCGATGATCCTGGACGAGGCCACGTCGAGCATTGACACCCGCACCGAGGCTATCGTGCAGGCGGGCATGGACAAGCTCATGGAGGGCCGCACGACGTTTGTCATCGCGCACCGCCTGTCCACCGTGCGCAACTCCGACGCGATCATCTGCCTGGACCACGGCCGCATCATCGAGCGCGGCAACCATGACGAGCTGATTGCCAAGCATGGGTATTACTACCAGCTGTACACGGGTGCGTTTGAGCTCGAGTAGAACTGGTTACTGACGGAGGGTGTCCCGGGGGCGGCGGGGTAATTCCTCCG
>CAJMNP010000082.1 GCA_905214895.1 uncultured bacterium
CTCGAGCAAAACGCCGACTACCTGTCGCGTGGAGCATTGAAGCAGCTTGAGGACCGCAACAAGCGCGAACTCAACGCGCGCGAGCGTTCGGGTATCATGGAAGCGCTGGCGAGCGCGCGGACGCTCATGCGCGACGTGCTGCTGACACTTCAGGACGAGGCAGCCGACGTGGTGAACGAGGACGTGCGCGACACGATCGGTCGGCTTGCCGCCGCGACCAATGTTGCGGGTGCCACCCAGGCGCTCGAGGCGGTCGCGACCGCCGAGCGCAACATCGCCAGAAACGTTACTCCCCAGCTGGCCATCGAGGTCATGCTGTTCGATATCAGGAAGGCACTGAAATGCCGTTAGTCGTACCCGTTAAGTTTACCTACGCCTCGCGCGACCTGTGGTTTGACCCGCAGGACCTGGATATCCTCGAGGCCGATTATGCCATTTGCTCCACCGAGCGCGGAACCGAGATCGGCTTGGTTACGGCCGATCCCTTCGAGGTGCCGCAAGACGAGATCGGTCAGCCGCTCAAGCCCGTACTGCGCGTGGCGAGCGACATTGACCTGCAGCTTGCCGACGATCTTGCCATCCAGGGCGACGAGGCCATGGTCGATTTCCGCCGTCTGGTCAAAGAACTCGACCTCGAGATGAAGCCGGTCGGCGTCGAGTACCTGTTTGGCGGCGAGAAGGCCGTGTTCTACTTTGCGGCCGAGGAGCGCGTCGATTTTCGCCAGCTCGTCAAGGACCTGTCCTCGACGCTGCACATTCGCGTCGACATGCGCCAGATCGGCGTGCGCGACGAGACCCGCCTGGTGGGCGGCTATGCCCAGTGCGGACAGGAGCTCTGCTGCACGCGCTTTGGCGGACAGTTTGAGCCCGTCTCGATCCGCATGGCAAAAGAGCAGGACCTGCCGCTCAATTCCTCCAAGATCAGCGGCGTGTGTGGCCGCCTGATGTGCTGCCTGCGCTACGAGTTCGAGGCCTACAAGGACTTTAAGAGCCGCGCGCCCAAAAAGAAGACGCTCATCGATACGCCGCTCGGCAAGGCGCGTATTCAGGAATATGACACGCCGCGCGAGCAGCTGGTGCTGCGCCTGGAGAACGGCAAGGTCTTTAAGGTCAACCTGGCCGATATGACCTGCTCGGAGGGCTGCAAGAAGAAGGCTGCCGAGCAGGGCTGCAATTGCCGCCCCGACTGCGTGACGCGCGATGTGCTCGAGCGCATCGAGTCGCCCGAGATGCGCCTGGCGCTCATGGAACTCGATCGCGAGAACGGCGTCGACGTGGGCGATGGCCTGTCGAGTGCCGACCGTCTGGCCGGTACGTCGATGCCCAAGCGCCGTCGTCGCGATGCTGAATCCGATGCCCGTGCCGGTCAGGGGCAGGGCGAGGGTCGTGGCCGCGGAAAGGGCCGTGGCAATGCCGCAACGCCTGAGGCCGAGGAGGCCGCTGGCGGCCGTCGCCGCCGCAAGCGTGCGGGCTCTGCCGATGCCGGCGAGGCCGCAGCCGCCGGCAAGAACGGCGCTCGCGAGCGCGAGGTTCAACAGCCCCAGCAGCAGAATCGCGGCGGTGGCATGAATCCCACGCGCCGTCGTCGCCGTCATCTGTCGAGCGAGGAGCGCGAGGACGCCTTCCGCGCCGCAGCTGCTCGCGAGGCTGGTGCCGCTTCCAAGGGCCCCTCGGCCTCCGATGCGCCTGCCGACAAGGGCGGCAAGTCACGTGGCGAGGAGGAGCGCGCGCCGCGTCCGCGCCGTCGCCATTCCTCGGGCGCACAGCAGAAGCCTTCAGTGCCCTCCGTGGCCGATCAGGTCTCGGATGGCGAGGTCAAGGTCACGCGCCGTCGTCCCGGAGATGGCGGGGGGGCTGCTGCCAAGGCTTCGCGTGGCGCCGCTCGCGACGAGCGCGAGCCGCGCGAGGATCGCGGTGGCGAGGGCTCGGCCGACCAGGGTCAAAAGCGCCGTCGCCGTCGCCGTTCCCGCAAGCCGCGCCAGGATGGTGGCGAGGGCTCGACCCTGTCTTCGTCTGCACCACAACCGCCCGCCGGCGAATAACGCCCGCGAGCGGATTTAGCTCGCCTTGCCCCGAGCGCATCGGGGTATCATAGCGCTGAATCAACAACCCTCCCTGCGACCGAACGTAGGGAGGGTTGTGTCTTGAAGAGCCATCTGAACATATTGAGCCGTCTGCAGGGTGCCGGCGCCCTACCGTTTGCGGACGAATTGCTACCGTTTGCCGAGCGGGTGGCACGCGAGGCGCTCGAGGCATTGTCGCCAACACGATGTGCCGGCTGCGAGCGCGCCGGTGCGCTTATTTGCCAAGACTGCCTGGCTGCGCTCACGCTCATCGACCCACGTCATAGCTGCACCCGATGCGGCGCCCCGTTTGGGGATTTGCTGTGCACTGAATGTTCGGTCGAGGGCACGTCCTCGGCAATGTCGGAGGCGCTCGACCGCTGCCTGGCGTGCGCCGTCTACGCGCATCCGCTGCCGCGCATCATTAAAGCGTACAAGGATGCGGGCGAGCGACGTCTGGCTCCGTATCTGGCGGAGCTGCTTTACGACACCGCCCTGCATGCCCAGGTCGTAGCGCCCGAACGCTTAGGAGGTGTGCTGTCCGGTGCGGATGCGGTGGTGTTTGTGCCTGCGACGGCGGCAGCGTTTCGGCGGCGTGGTTTTGATCATATGGAGGCTATTGCGCGCCCATTTTGCGAGCTGTCGGGTGTTCCCCTGCTCGATGCTCTCGTCAAGTACGGGCATGGCGACCAGCGCGAACTCGGTCGTGAGGAGCGCCGCGAGCGTGCCCAAGGCATGTACGAGACGGTTGAGGACGTGCACGGCCGCCGCCTGCTGCTGATCGATGACGTTATCACCACGGGCGCGACGATGGCCACGGCTTCGGCGGAACTCAAGCGCGCCGGCGCTGCGGCAGTCGATGGCCTCGCTATCGCACGTGTTTGGTAGGGGTGGTTTTGTGGCAGTGAAGATTGAGCGGCGCAACGAGCCGACAGGCGAACAGCTAGCGGCTTCCGTAATCCTAACAGGTGCCTCGGCGCTTCGCATGATGCGCGCCGAGCGCCGGCAGATGGGCTATATCAGCTGGAAGGACCTTAATCCCGATGAAGAGCGCCGTGTGCTGCGCACGTCGTCGCCCTCGACCGAGGATATCTATCTTCCTGACTTGGTGCGAATTGGAGCCAAAAGTGGCGAGGTGCAGGAAGATCTGTGCTTGTTGGTGGGATCTGCGGCGCAGCGCCGCCGCATGCCTGGCGTAGGCTGGTCCGTGTGTTCCGGGTTGCCCGCCGGCTCGATTCTAGAGGTGGAACCGGGGGTGTACAGCCTATCTCCCGAGGCCCTTTGTGTTGCCGTTGCGCGTGAGGTCGGCTGCATCCAGGCGTTTGCCCTGGCCCAGGAGCTGTGCTCTAAGATTTCACTGAGCGACCGCGGGAAGTATCTGCCTCCCTACACCTCGCCTGTTACGAATAAACTTACAAAGGACAAGGACCAGCCAGCAGACGTGGGCTACTTTGAAGTCGAGCCGGTGCTGATGCCCGATCGTCTGGCAGATTACCTTGCGGCATGCAAGGGGAATGTGGCCAAACAGCTGCTGCGTCTGTGTCCCTATCTTTCGGAAAACCTGCTCTCGCCCATGGAGTGCATCATGCTCGCCCTGTTTTCGCTTCCGTTTTCCTATGGCGGGTTTGCCTGCGGACCTTTTAAGACCGACTACAAGATCGAGTTCGATGACCGTGCGCAGGCAATCTCGGGGATGCCCCATGCAGTTTGCGATGCATATCAGGAGACAGCCCGGTTTGATCTGGAATACAACGGTGAGCTGGGCCATTCCTCTCGGAGGGGACGTATCCATGATGAAAAGCGCAACACGGGCTTGATTACTATGGGAATCGAGGTCGCAACGGTCAACAACGAAATGCTCTGTGACATGGAAGCGATGGAAGCGCTCGCATGGCGCATGCACCAGCGTATGCGAAAGCGGTACCGGAATCGTGTCGATGCCCGCAGGAAGAAGCAAGAGGCGTTGCTTAACACGCTGCGGGCGTGTTTTGGGCTTAAGCCGGTCTAATTCACGTCGAAAATAGGGGGTTAATCATATGCCCTGGCCAAAATATGGCAAATATGAGTACTGTCACTAAATCAGTAACAGCAAAATCAAGGAATTTAGGACTCGGAGGCGTCATAAAGTAAGAAGATAATAAACAAATGTAGAATAACTAAGCATCAGGTTGGCGACACTGAGCGCAAAATCTGTCCGAGAGGCTAAAACTGACTGTTACTAAATTGGTGACAGTACTCATATTTGCCATTTTTTGGCCACAGCACCCTAGGAAGGGTGCCCCGGAGCTCCCCATAGGGGAGCTCCGGGCTTCACAGGGGCACGAATAGCCCACTCCGACCTGCGAAATCTGTACTCGCGATGCGAATGACGCCCCTAACCTTAAACTTTAGCTTGAACTTAGCTATAATGCGCTACGTTCCTACCAGGCTGTGGTTGCGGACGGACGAAATGCCCGTCCTAGTCCAAGACAGACGCGGTCAAAGGGATCCACGTAAGCGACCGCGTGCGCGCGGCGCGATCATGGCGCGTCCTAGATGTAAGCCGCACCGTCCGTTCTACTTTCTTTGGGGCAATACCGCCTCGCGGGCGAGCGGGCCAGTCGTGAAGGTGGCTGCGGCCTCCCGAGCAAACACCCCGGTGCGCAAGTGTGGGGTCAAATACCAGGTCAGCTGGTGGGAACAATCTGATATTCCGCGCATCGCACGGATCGTATACGACACAGAAGGCAGGGTAGTGGACATGGTGAGGGGCAGCTTGATGCACGCGGCTCGGTTAGGTGCTGGGACCGCAGCGGTCATCGCCGTTTTGGGTCTGAGCGGATGCGCGTTCAACCCGCTGTCTACGTTCACGACTCCCACGATCGACCAGATCGAGTACGAGAC
>CAJMNP010000083.1 GCA_905214895.1 uncultured bacterium
GCGGCCGAAGTGGCCGTAGGCTGCCGTCTTCTCGTAGATCGGTCGACGTAGGTCTAGGTCGCGGATGATTGCGCCCGGGCGTAGGTCGAAGGTCTTCTCTACGGCTTCAACGATCTTGTCCTCGGCAACATGCGCGGTACCGAAGGTGTCGACCATGATTGAGAGGGGCTTGGAGACGCCGATGGCGTAGGCCAGCTCGACCTCGCAGCGGTCGGCCAGGCTGGCGGCCACCACGTTCTTGGCGACCCAGCGCGCGGCGTACGCGGCGGAGCGGTCGACCTTGGTGCAGTCCTTGCCGCTAAAGGCGCCACCGCCGTGACGGCCGTAACCGCCGTAGGTGTCGACGATGATCTTACGGCCGGTGAGGCCCGTGTCGCCCATGGGGCCGCCCACGACAAAGCGACCGGTGGGGTTCACATAGATGTCGGCGTTGTCCCACGGCATGTTCTCGGCAGCCATGACGGGGGTGATGACGTGCTCGATGAGGTCGTCCTTGATCTTGCCCATGTCCTCAATCTCGGCGGCGTGCTGCGTGGAGATGACGATGGTCGTGACCTCGACGGGCTTGCCGTCCTCGTAGCGCACCGTGACCTGGGTCTTGCCGTCGGGGCGCAGGTAGGGCAGGGTGCCGTCGTGGCGTACGGCTGCCAGGCGCTCGGCCAGACGGCTCGCCAGGTAGTGCGGCATGGGCATGAGGGTCTTGGTCTCGTTGGAGGCATAGCCAAACATCATGCCCTGGTCGCCGGCGCCGATCAGGTCGATCGGGTCGGTGGTGGCGCCGGTCTGGGTCTCGAAGGACTCGTCGACGCCCTGGGCGATATCGGGCGACTGCTCGTGGATGAGGCTCATAACGCCGCAGGTATCGCAGTCAAAACCGAACTTTGCGCGGTTGTAGCCAATGCGGCGGATAACGCCACGGGCAATCTCCTGAACGTCGACGTAGGCCTGGGTGCGGATCTCGCCGGCAACGATGACCGTGCCGGTGGTCACGAGGGTCTCGCAGGCGCAGCGGACGTTCTCAACGTTGGCAGGCACGCCGTTGGGCGCAATGTAGCCCTGCTCCTGGAGCTCTATTTCTTTGGCGAGAATTGCGTCGAGGACGGCGTCGCTGATCTGATCGGCGATCTTATCGGGATGACCTTCGGTCACCGATTCAGACGTAAATACAAAGGACCCGTGTTGGGGTGGGATGGAACGAAGTTCTTCTGACATGATTGTCCTTTCAAAAACGTGTCCCGGCGACCGTTACCATTCCGCCGGGCTCTATATGCAAGGGCACATCATATCGCGTAAATCAAACATTCACACCCTTTCCGCACCTACTCATTGGGGACAGACTTAAATGACCAGCCTTGGCTAAGTGCCGACAGGTTGCCCAAAGAATGGTCATTTAAGTCTGTCCCCAATGAGGACTGATCATTTAAGTCTGTCCCCAATGAGTGGGTCGGTGCCCTTTGTGCGGAGGTTGCTTTGATGCTTTATACTGATGCGGTCAGACATCCATCCTGCAATCGAGGAGATTTCCATGGCATCAGACGTTCGCGTCCGTTTTGCACCCTCACCGACGGGCAAGCTGCACATCGGCGGCGCCCGCACCGCTATCTATAACTGGGCTTTCGCCCGTGCAAACGGCGGTACGTTCATCCTGCGCATCGACGACACCGACCCCACCCGCTCCACCGACGAGAATACGCAGATCATCCTGCGCGCTATGCGTTGGCTGGGCCTGGACTGGGACGAGGGTCCCGAGGTGGGCGGCGACTTTGGCCCCTACGCCCAGACCGAGCGCTTGGACCTGTACAAGCAGGCCGCCCAGAAGCTCTGGGACGAGGGCAAGGCCTATCCCTGCTTCTGCACCAAGGAACAGCTCGACGCCGACCGCAAGGCCGCGCAGGAGCGCAAGGACTCCTTCCAGGGCTATCAGCGCCGTTGCCGCGATCTTGATCCCGAGGAGGCCCGCCGCCGCATCGAGGCCGGCGAGTCTTACGTCCTGCGCATTAAGGTGCCCGAGGACCGCGGCGACGTCCGTATCCACGATGCCGTCCACGGCGAGGTGACCTTCGACGCCAAGGAGCTCGACGACTTTGTCATCTTCCGCTCCAATGGCACGCCCACGTACAACTTCGCGACCGTCGTCGACGACGCCATGATGAAGATCACCCATGTTATCCGCGGCGACGACCACCTGTCCAACACCCCGCGCCAGGTCATGGTCTACGAGGCCCTCGGCGCGCCCGTGCCCACGTTCGCCCACATCTCCATGATCTTGGGTGCCGACGGCAAGAAGCTCTCCAAGCGCCACGGCGCCACCTCGGTGGAGGAGTACCGCGACGCCGGTTACCTGTCCGACGCCTTCGTCAACTATCTGGCGTTGCTCGGCTGGTCGCTCGACGGCGAAACCACGATCATCCCGCGCAATGTCCTGACCAGCAAGTTTTCGCTCGACCGCATCTCCAAGAACCCTGCGACCTTCGACCCCAAGAAGCTCGACTGGGTCAATGCCGAGTACATTAACGGCATGTCCGATGCTCAGTTTGCCGACGAGATCATGGTCCCCGAGCTGCACGAGGCGGGTCTTATCGAGGGCAATGTCGAGTACGGCGAGGATTGGATCGACGCGCTTGCCGCCATCGTCAAGCCGCGCACCAAGATGCCGGCCGACGCCGTGACCGTCGCCGCTCCCATCTTTGCTACGGCCGAGACGCTCGAGTATGACGAGAAGTCCGTCAACAAGGGCCTGGCCAAGGAGGGCATGGGCGCCATTCTGGATGCCGCCAAGGCCGCGCTCGAGGGCGTGGACGAGTGGACGGCTGCCAACATCGACGCTGCGCTTGAGCCGCTGCCCGAGCAGATGGACCTCAAGAAGCGCGTGGTGTTCCAGGCCGTGCGCGTCGCCGTCTGCGGCAACATGGTGAGCCCTCCGCTGGGCGAGACCATGGCGCTCGTCGGCCGCGACGACTGCCTGGCGCGCATCGACCGCGCCCGCACGATGGCGCTGTAATCGCTGCGCAAACGTATGTATCCGAGCCCCGTTCATCCCGAGCGGGGCTCTTGTTTCTGTAGACGTATGTGATAGGAGGTGCTGGAGCCATGGCCGAGCAACTGTCGCTGTTTGGTTCGCCGGAACCGGAGGAGGTTCCAGCGGCGCCCGTGCGTGCCGCTGCACCGGCCAAGCCCGAGCATACACCTGACCCCATCGCCGCCTACGCGAGCGTGGTCCTCGACATCCCGACGCGTGCGCTGTCCGAGCCATTCGCCTACGGCATCCCGCAAACCCTTGCTAACGATGCCCAGATCGGCTCCACCGTCCTAGTTCATTTTGGCAACCGTGCGGCCGCGGGCTACATCGTCGACATCGCGTCCGAGCTGGGCGACCTGCAGGGCAACAACGCCCTCGATCCCGCACGCGTCAAGCCTATCGAGGCTATCCTCAGCAAACCGCTCTTTACCGCCGAAGCCGCCCGTATCGCACGCTGGATGAGCCGCGAGTACGTCGCGACGCTTTCCGAGTGTCTGCGCCTGTTCTTGCCTCCGGGCGGCAGCCCGCGCGTGGTCAAGGGCGACGACGGCGTGTGGACCGTTGAGCGCCCCGCCGTCAAACCTATCCAAAACCGCTGGGTCATGCTCACGCCCGAGGGCTTCGACTATACGCCGCCCAAGACTGCCGTTCGCCAACGCCAGCTCATCGAGGCGCTCCAGTGCGGGCCGGTCACGACGCGCGACCTCAACCTGCTCTACAACAGTATGTCGGCAACCATCAAGGCGCTCGAAAAACGCGGCGTCGTGGTGGTGGAGGAGCGCCGTGCGTGGCGTGGCTGCAGCGAGCAGACCACGCTATCCTCGGCGAGCGGCAAGGCGCCGGTGGCACTTACCAACGGCCAGCAGCAGGCCCTCGCGCAGATTGAGCGCGCCCGCCTGGATGCGCACGGCGACGTGGTGCTCGTGGACGGTGTTACTGGTTCCGGCAAAACCGAGGTCTACCTCTCGGCGATTGAGCGCGTGCTGGCGGCCGGCCGTTCGGCCTGCGTGCTCGTACCCGAGATCTCGCTGACGGCCCAGACCGTCGGCCGCTTCCGTTCGCGCTTTGGCGAGACGGTTGCCGTGTTCCATTCGCGACTTTCTGCTGGCGAGCGCCTGGACCAGTGGGATATGGTCGCCAGCGGTGCCGCGCGTGTGGTCGTGGGCGCCCGCTCGGCACTCTTTTGCCCGCTCAGCGACTTGGGTCTTATCATCATCGACGAGGAGCACGAGACCAGCTATAAGCAGGGCTCCAGTCCGCGCTACCATGCGCGCGAGGTGGCGGCCGAGATGGCGCGTCGGTATCGCTGCCCGCTCGTGTTGGGTTCGGCCACCCCTTCTGCCGAGGCCCTCGACCGCTGCCGCCGCGGCACGTACAACGGAGCCACCTGGACGCGTGTCGAGATGCCCGAGCGCCCGGGACACGCCGTGTTGCCCACAGTCCGCATTGCCGACCTACGCCGCGAGTTCGCGCACGGCAGTCGCTCCATGTTCTCTAAACCGCTGATGGAAGGCCTGGAGCGTGTGGTCGAGCGCCGCGAAAAGGCCGTGTTGCTGCACAACCGCCGCGGGTTTGCGCCGTTTCTGATGTGCCGCGAGTGCGGTTGCGTCCCCACCTGCAACCACTGTTCCACGGCGCTCACGTATCATGAGCGCACGCACACACTGCAGTGCCACACCTGCGGCTCTTCTTGGCGCGTGCAGCCCTATCCGGCCCCCACGAGCCGCTGTCCCAAATGCGGCAGCCGCTATCTGGCAAAAATGGGCCTGGGCACGCAGCAGATCGAGGATGCGCTGCACCAGATGCTGCCCGAGGATGTCGCCATTATTCGCATGGACGCCGATTCCACGCGCGGCAAGGACGCGCACAAAAAGCTGCTCGAGCAGTTCGATGCCGCCGATTGCGCGGTGCTG
>CAJMNP010000084.1 GCA_905214895.1 uncultured bacterium
TCGCCCATCTCGACAAAGCGGGCAAAACCCTTGCCGTTCATTTCCACGGTGCCCAGGCCAACATGGATGAACACGCGAAGACCGTCCTCGGTAATCATGCCGATGGAGTGGTTGGTGACGGTGGTGGCACCGATACGGCCGTTGGCGGGGGCGTAAATGGTGCCGGTAATGGGCTCGATGCCGTAGCCCTGGCCGAGCATGCCCGAGGCGATGGTCTCGTCGGGAACCTCACTCAGATTGACGAGCACGCCGTTGACGGGAGCGTAGATGACGCCTTCGCGGGTGGCGAAGCTTGCTGCGGGCGGAACGGACGCCTCGCCCGACGAAGTGAACGTGGACTTGAGCGAATCGAGCAGACCCATAGATGCCTCCAACGTATCAGGCGCGCATGTTGCACGCGTGTGGTTTGCCGGAAACGTTTCGTACGTGTTTCCCAGCACGGTCAGCGCCCCTATTTTACGCTGCCTAACGATACCTCTGAACAGCGATTTTGTGATATATCAGTTGAAGGCCAACTTATTGCGGGGGTGTTTCTGCGCCGCGGGCTCAAGTGGGGTACGCTAAGGTGCGAAAAACGAGTGCGCACGAATCGCACGGAGGGAGCACCTATGATTATTGAGAACCATGCGCTGTGGGGCGAGGAACCGACCGAGGATTATCCGGCGACGTTTACGTATCTGGGTGCCGAGCCGCTGCCCGACAAGCCCAATGGCCGCCGCCCCGCGGTGATCATCTGCGGCGGAGGCGGGTTTACGCATATCGCTCCGCACGAGCAAGACCCGGTGGCGTTTGCATTTTTGGACCGTGGCTACCAGGCCTTTGTGCTCAACTATGTGACGAGCGCCACGGGCGACGTGAGCTTTCCACACCCGCAGGCGGACCTCGCCAAGATGATCGCTACCGTGCGCGCCAACGCCGACGAGTGGCATGTCGATCCCAAGCGCGTGTGCATCGTGGGTTTCTCGGCGGGCGGCATGATCTGCGCCTCGTTGGCAACGCAGTGGAAGACCGGACCCTTCGCGGGCCTTGCCGGGGCTCGTCCGGAGGACATTCGTCCCGACGCCGTGGTGTTGGGCTATCCGTTGCTCGACCTTGCCTATGTGCGCGATATGCAGACGCGCGACCCGCGCATCGACCTGCGCGTGCCCAAGACGGGCGGCAAGACGGGGCGCGATTTGCTCAACGACTATCTGTCGATGGTGACGGGCGGCGAGGCGACCGATGAGCACCTGGCCGACATTTGCCCTACCACGCACGTTTCGCGCCAGATGCCCCCGACCTTTGTATGGGGCGTTTCGGACGACAAGACGGCGCCGGTCGCGCAGGTCTACCCGTTTGCGCAGCGCATGGCCGAGGAGGGTGTTGCATGCGAGATGCACGTCTTTGACCAGGGTGGCCACGGCCTTTCGCTCGGCAACGCCAATACCGCGGTCGACAACGAGGACAAGCAAGTGGCAGTCCGTCCCTGGATCCGCCTAGCCTTTAGGTTCCTAGGCCGTCACGGTTTTTAGGCCGCGCAGCACGAGGGTGGATAATCTCCCGTTTTTGGTCTGCTTTTCGGCCGAAAGAGGGAGATTATCCACCCTCATCAGTAAAGCCTCCGAAAATCCACCTTCATTGCTTTTCTACCAGACGGTGAACTGGGCGTTTTCTGTGTTCCAATGGACATCGCGAACGTAGTCGCGCACGCCCGTCGCATCTCGTGCTTCGAACAACTCAAGAATATGAGCATGTTCGCTGTTGGCTTTATTGAGCAGTTTACACGCCGTCTCTTGGTCGACAGTCTCGTAATCGCGCTTGATAAAGCAACGCTCGAGTTGCGAGATCATGTCGCGCAGACGGTCGTTGCCGCAGCGGTTGAAGTACGTAAGGTGAAAGTCTCGCTGAATATCGTCGTACTTACGGATGAGACCGCCTTGGATCGCGAGCTCCATGGAGCCGACGAGAAATTTAAGCTGCGTAATGTCATCGTCGGTTAGGTTCGGACAGGCGAGATATGCGGCCTGCCCGTCGAGCGGCCCCATAATCTCAAAGACTTCAACGGCGTTTTGCTGATCGAACCCACGGACGCGGAATCCGCGGCGGGGGAGATTGTCCAGATAGCCGTCGCTTGCGAGCTGGATGAGCGCTTCGCGGACCGGCGTGCGCGACACGCCCATGGCATCGCAGATCGCTTGCTCGCTCAGCCGGTCGCCGGCGGACAACTCGCCGGCGTCAATACGGCTCGAAATATAGTCGTATACGTGGTCCTTCAGGGGCCTTCTGAGCGTTTCCATGGCCTATGTTCCTTAACGGTATATTTTTAAAATTAAATACGTTTCGCTTGAATAGCTCAGTCGAATTATAGAACGACCAGCTAAATCGTGCTACTTTGCGCCGATACGTAAGAATACGCTTACCGAGGAATATCTACCGTTCAGGATTGTATACAATATACAAAACAAGAAAACCGCCCTAAGATAAAGCCATCGAAAGGAAGGCGGGCGCAAAGAAGTCCCGCTCTCTGCCAAGAGATCCAAGGAGGATCATCATGACCAAGTTCAGCCACGTCATCATCCGCCGCCCCGGCAAGTCCCTGAGCAATGGCATCACGAGTGCCCCCGAGCTTGGCCAGCCCATCTACGAGCGCGCCATCGAGGAGCACTACGATTACGAGCATGCGCTCGAGCAGTGCGGCGTGGATGTCTCGGTGCTGCCCGCCCTCGAGCAGTATCCCGACAGCTGCTTCGTCGAAGATCCGGCCGTTATCACTCGCTGCGGCGCCATCATTACCAACCCCGGCGCCGATAGCCGCAACGGCGAGAAGGACGAGATCGAGCCGGCCGTCCGTCGCTTCTTTGACGACGAGCATGTGAAGCACATCGTTTCCCCCGGTACGCTCGACGGCGGCGACGTCATGATGGTCGGCGACCATTTCTACGTCGGTCGTTCCGCTCGCACCAACGAAGAGGGCATCCGCCAGTTCTGCGAGATTCTCGAGGGCTGGGGCCTCGAGGGCTCCGAGGTGCCGCTGGAGGAGGTCCTGCACCTCAAGACGGGCGTCAACTATATCGAGGACAACAACATGCTCGTCTCCGGTGAGTTCATCGATAAGCCCGACTTTGCTCAGTACAACAAGATCGTCGTGCCCGAGGACGAGGCTTACGGCGCCAATTGCATTTGGGTCAACGGTACGGTTATCGTTGCCGAGGGCTATCCGACCGTGCTCAAGGCCGTGCAGGATCTGGGCTACAAGACGCTCGTCGTCGACACCTCCGAGTATCGCAAGGTCGACGGCGGCCTTTCTTGCCTGTCGCTGCGCTTCTAACGCGATAGCTGTAACAGTCTGATGATCGCTTGACCGATGGCCCGGCACCCGATTCGGGACGTCCGGGCCATCTTTCGTTCGATCACATGATGAAGGGGGTGCACATACAATGGCCTCTAAAGCTCAAAACGACGAGATTATCGACCCTAATGGCCTCGATCTCTTTCGTCTGACCATGATGGTTATTACCGCCAGTATTTGTGGCGGCATCTTTTCGCTTGCCGGCGATATGGCAGCAGGCGGGGCAAATACCGGTGCGGTTATCGTCTCGTGGGGAATTTGCTTTATTGGCGTCTTTGCGCTGATGATGGTGTTCAACGGTTTGTCTCAGGCCCGTCCCGACCTGACCGGCGGCATCTATGCATACGCTGCGGCCGGTTTTGGCGATTACATTGGATTCAACTCCGCTTGGGGCTACTGGATCAGCGCATGTCTTTCCAACGTGAGCTTTGCGCTCTTGCTGTTTAGCGCGCTGGGCTATTTCTTCCCCGCGTTTGGCGCGGGTAACAACCTGCTTTCTATCGTCTGCGCCAGCGTGTTTTTGTGGTTCCTTACCGCCCTTGTGCTTCGTGGCGTTAAGGAGGCTGCGGGCATTAACACAATCGTCACGTTGGCGAAGCTGGTGCCGTTGGGGCTCTTTGTGCTGAGTATCGTGCTCCTGGGTAAGTTCAACGTCGATATCTTTATGGACAACTTCTGGGGAGAGCCGGCTGGTCCTGGCTTTGGCGAGCAGGTTGTCTCGACCATGATTGCCCTTGTCTGGGTCTTCACGGGCATCGAGGGCGCTGTCGTTATCTCGGGCCGTGCTAAGTACGTGCGTGACGTCGGCCGCTCGACGGCGCTCGGATTTGCGGCTGTATTCACGCTGTATCTGATCATCTCGATGCTGTCGCTCGGCATTATGCCGCGCGAGGAGATGGCACAGCTTGCAACGCCCTCCATGGCGGGAATTCTCGAGTGCGCAATCGGTCCGGTTGGTGCTGCCATCGTAAACCTTGGCGTTATCCTTTCGTTGGTCGGCGCGCTGCTGGGCTATGTCATCATTGCGTCCGAGACGCCGTTCGAGGCGGCGCGCCAGGGATCCTTCCCTCTGGCGTTTGCCAAGACGAACAAGCACGACGCCCCGGTGGTAACGGTTCTCGTGAGCTCCGGCATTACGCAGCTCTTCTTGATCGTGTCGTATGTGGCGGCGAGCACCTACCAGTTCTTCTATAGCTGCGCAGTCAACACGATTCTGGTTCCGTATGTCTGCTCGGCTGCCTATTACATGGTGATTGGTTGGAAGAAGGAGCATCTGGACGGACCGCATGCGCCAAGCGTCGGCAAGGCGCGATTCTTCGGCACGCTCGGCTTCATTTACACATTGTTCCTTGTGTGGTCGACGGGCCTCCAGGGCGTCATGATCACGACGATCCTTTTCGCTCCGGCCATCCCCGTCTATATGCTGGGCGAGCGAGGCCGCGGTAAACCGGTGCTTCCGCATCTGCACGACAAACTGATCGCAGCGGTGGTCATTGTCGTGGCGGTCATCTCGCTGTATCTGCACTTTGCCGGCATTGCGCCGAT
>CAJMNP010000085.1 GCA_905214895.1 uncultured bacterium
GCCGGGCGAGCTTGGAGAGCGAGCGCAGAATCGCCGCCTCGTCTCCGCCGGAAAGGTCGGTACGGCCGTGACCGCCGGGAAAGAGCGTGTCCCCCACGAAAGCGATATTTCCCTGCTCTGTTGCGGCAAATAGAACGATGCCGCCCGGCGTATGCCCGGGCGCCTCGATAACCTGCAGGCAAATGGCGCCCAGTTCAATGGTATCGCCCTCGGCAAGCAGCCGCGTCGGCTCGCCCGGATCGGGAGTCTCGATGCCCCACATCGCTCGCTGCTCCTCGATATTCATATGCGGCACAGCTACGTCCTTGCCGCACAGCTCGTACAGGGCTTCAGCGCCAACGGCGGCGCGAACTCCAGCGACACCACCAACATGATCGGCATGGCCGTGTGTACAAACGGAACCGAGCACATGCACGCCAGGGTGTTCGACTCGGATATGCGCAACGAGGCTCTCGCCTTCCCAAGCGGGATCGATAATCAAGCATTCGCCACTCGAAATAATGGCGTAACTGTTGGTCTGGATGGGGCCGTTTACAAGCGCCTCAATCGAAGCCGTACCCCGAGGGGTTAAATCCAAAGCCGTAGCGTCCATGCGTACGCCCTCCTTCTATAAACGTCGAGGCATCAAACGATGCCTCGAACGTAGCAAATATCATTTCTGTCGCGCGTTCGTCGCGCCTATACGCGACGCTTGAGCTGAGCCCCACCCTCGCCAGGCATCAAACGGCGTGCATCGTAGACCGAGTCGACGCTGCTAATCGATGCCAGTAGCGGATCCAGGCCACTCGCATCCGAGATCTCGACCATAAAACGCAGGGTCGCAATGCCCTCGCGGTTGGTCGAGGTGGCGGCGGAAAGGATATTGCCGCCTGCATCGCCAATGGCGATGGTAACGTCCTTGAGCAGGCCCATACGATCCAGGCACTCGACCACAATCTCGACCTGGAAAAGCGTATCGGCGGCGCCGTCCCACTCTACGTCAATCATGCGCTCGGGGTGCTCCATGAGGCCCTTGACGTTGGGGCAGTTGGCACGATGCACCGAGACACCTCGGCCGCGCGTGATGAAGCCGACGATGTCGTCGCCCGTCACGGGGTTGCAGCAATGGGCCAGACGGACCAGCAGGCCGCTGTTGCTCTCGCCCTTGACGATAATGCCGTTGCTGGCGCTCTTGCCGCGCTTTTGCGGCTTGCGGTTGGAGCCGCGGGCAGGCTGCTTAACAACTTCGGCGATTGCCTCGGCCTTGGTGATCTGTTCCTCGGGTTTGGGGTCCAAGATTTGCTCGACCTTATTGCCCACGGCACGTGGGGCGACTTTACCCGCACCAACGGCGGCAAACAGGTCCTCGAGCTGCTTGTAGTTAAACTGCTCCGCCACGGTATTGAGCGCACGCGTGGACCGCGGCGTAGAGATGCCGTACCCGCGCTTGCGCAGGTCCTTGGCCAGTATATCGCGGCCAGCAGCAGCGTCATCGTCTTTGGTCGCGGCGGCGAAGTAACGGCGGATCTTTGACTTGGCCGAAGGTGTCTTGACGATCTTGAGCCAATCGCGCGACGGCTTGGAGCTCTTGTTGGTCAGGATTTCAATGCGGTCGCCCGTCTTGATCTCGTGCGTGAGCGGGGCCACCGCACCGTTGATCTTAGCGCCGACGCAGTGGTTGCCCACCTCGGTGTGAACGGCGTAGGCAAAGTCGAGCGGCGTGGAGCCGGCACGAAGCGCCATGACCTCGCCCTTGGGCGTAAAGACAAAGATCTCTTGATCGAAGAGGTCGACCTTCAACGAATGCAGGTATTCCTTGGCGTCGGTGATCTCATCAGACGCAGCCCAATCGAGCGAATGTTTGAGCCAGTTAATCTGGTCGTCCAGACGCTGGGCATCATTGGTCTTAGACGCAGACGATCCGCCCGACTTCTTGTACAGCCAGTGGGCGGCAATGCCGTACTCGGCCTGCTCATGCATCTCATAGGTTCGAATCTGAATCTCGAGCGGGCGGGCCGTGGGGCCGATAACCGTCGTGTGAAGCGATTGGTAGTTATTGACCTTGGGCATGGCGATATAGTCTTTAAAGCGACCGGGCATGGGGTGCCATAGTGTGTGCACCGCGCCGAGCGTGGAGTAGCAATCGCGCACCGAATGCGTAATGACGCGCAGTGCCACCAGATCGTAGATCTCGGAGAACTCCTTGCCCTTGCGTTTCATCTTTTGGTAGATGGACCAATAGTGCTTGGAACGGCCGTTGATCTGGAAGCCCTCCAGGCCAATGCGGTTGAGCTCGTCGGTGAGCGTCTTGATGGTCTCGGCCAGATAGCGCTCGCGAACCTCGCGCGACTCGGCTACCATGCGCGCGATGCGCTGATAGGCATCGGGCTCCAAGTAGAAGAAGGACAGGTCCTCGAGCTCCCACTTGATAGAGCTCATGCCCAGGCGGTCGGCCAGAGGCGCGTATACGTCCATGGTCTCGCGCGCCTTAAACAGACGGCGGTCCTCGCGCAGGGCGGCAAGCGTGCGCATGTTATGCAGGCGGTCGGCGAGCTTGACGATGATGACGCGAATGTCCTTGGACATGGCAAGGAACATCTTGCGCAGCGTGAGGGCCTGCTTCTCGTCCATGCTGTCTACTTCGATGTTGGTGAGCTTGGTCACGCCGTCGACGAGCTCGGCCACGGTTTCGCCAAACAGGCCGGAAACATCGGCAAGCGAGGTCTCGGTGTCCTCGACGGTATCGTGCAGCAGCGCGGCGCACACCACATCGCAGTCCATCTTGAGGTCGGCCAAAATGATGGCAACCTCGACGGGATGGTTGATGTACATCTCACCCGAGCGGCGCTTTTGGTTGCAGTGCTTCTCGGCGGCAAAGCAATAGGCCTGCTCCACCTTAGAAAAGTCATCCTCATTCATATATTTGAGGCACAGGCGCTCCAGCTTGTCGTAGCTGTCCGCCATAATCTCGGGCGGTAGCTCATCGGCATGCTTATAGTGCTCCATCTCCGAGAACGGCTGGAGGGTGGAATCATGGGCGGTACGGGCTGCGGCATCCATCGAGGTCCCCTTCCCCTAGGCCCGCGGTACGATCGGGCGGTTAACTTTGGCTAGCATATCAGAAGCGCATGAATCGAGCGCCCAGCTCCGGAAAGCCGAGAACTCCATGCGCGAGCGCAAACCCTCCAAATAGCGGATTGACCTGCTCAATTGCACGCGGCCAGGGTTTTCGGCCATCGCGATGCGACGGGTGTCGTCAAACCCCGAAACGCGACAGAAACCAAGCTCTTCGAAGATTCCCAGGCCGCTTTCCACCGAGCGCTCGTCGACCGGCGTGCGCGCATCGATGGCAAGGCACATCTGCGCGATGTCGATATCGCTCGCGCTAAAGGAATCGTCCCCGGTCTTGCCGCGGTTGGAGCGCCACATAGTCTGCAGCGCTCGATAGAGCGTGACGAGCTCGTCGCGCTCGGGCGCATAGCAGTCGAGCAGGCGCTCGTTAATGCGAGCGTCACGCGACGAATAGAGCAGGTGAATCACGGCGGGCTGTCCGTCGCGACCGGCGCGTCCGCTCATCTGGTTAAACTCGATGGCGCCAAACGGCATGTGGTAGAGCACGACATGGCGGATATCGGGCAGGTTCACGCCCTCACCAAAGGCAGAGGTCGAAACGATGCAACTGAGGCTTCCGTCACGAAACGCTTCCTCGACACGGCGACGATCGGAGCGCGCAAGCCCCGCGTTATAGAACGCGATGCGGGTCGCGCAATCGGGCACCCGCTTGCGCAGCGTCTTAGCAAGCGCCACGGACTGGTCGCGCGAGTTGACGTAGATGACAGTCTTCTCCCCCGTCGCCACGATTGACACCAGGCGGTTCTCGCGGCTCGCAAGATCTCGGTCATCCTCGAGCTGCAAGTTCTCGCGCACCGTCTCGTCGACCACCGTGCGGGTAATCGGTAGCACGCGGGCGAGCTCGGCCACAACCGGAGCCGTTGCGGTGGCAGTCGTGGCCAGAACGACCGGGTCGCCCAGGGCCTTGAGGATATCGGGCATGTCGAGATAGGCGCTTCGGTCGCCGCCCTTGGCAAGACCGGCATGATGCGCCTCATCGATAACGACAAAACCGATGCGCCCCGAACGCGCAAAGCGGTCGCGGTGAATGGACAGGAACTCGGGCGTCGTGAGCACGATGCCGGTGCGGCCCGAAGCCAGGCCGGCAAACACGTCATCGCGCGCGGCCTCCACAGTCTCGCCGGTCAGCACGCCTACGCCAATGCCGAGCGCGGCCATCGTCGACGAGAGGTGATAGGCCTGGTCGGCAACGAGCGCACGCAGCGGATAGACAAAGATGCTCGCACGCCCGCGAAGAACCGCCTCGCGCGCGGCATGCACATGGAAGATAAGAGACTTGCCGCGCCCCGTTCCCATGACGGCCAGAACACTTTGGTGATCGGCCAGGGCATCGAGCGCCTCGACCTGCGCGCGGTGCGGCTGGTTCGAGCCGATAAAGCTATGGATAAGCGAGCGCGTCAGCTCGGTATAGGAAAACTGGGCGAGCGTTTGGCGCTTGCGGGACTCCAGACGAAGACCGGCGTCCGCAGGCTCCACGCCGCGGCGAAGCTCACATGCCGGATCGTCGATATTGGGCGCCGCGGTATCGCGCACCAAGACATCTTTGATCATGAGCTTGGGCTTCACACGTCCCTGCCAATGCTCGGCCACGGCCTCGAACACCAAGTCGACGGCGCTATCGCAATTGATAAGCTTATCGATCTGCGGCACGCGAAACATAATGGCCGGCACACTCGCGGCGCCATCGGTCGCCACAAAGCGCATGTGCT
>CAJMNP010000086.1 GCA_905214895.1 uncultured bacterium
CGAGCGCCGCAAAGGCCGCATACCGGATGCTCCCGGGCACGCCCCGGCGATGGGAGGCGCCCGCAACGGAAATCCGCATGCGGGTTTATTGTACCCCGCCGCCAAGCCATATTTCGGCAAATATAGGTGGGCGGTAAAGGTTTACCCCGGGTGACCGCCAAGGGGCGAGATTGCCCCTCCATCCCCGGGCGACTGGCTCTGGCACGCCAAGGAGTGTCCCCGAGTGCCGGCAGAAAAGGAACGTCCCTAACTGCCGGCTAGAGGGCGCCAAGGAGGATGGCGTAGGTGGTGGATTCGCCGAGTTTGAGCTCGTCGCCGGGGTTGAGCTGGGCGGAGCGACCGGGCTCTACTTGAATACACACGCTCGTGGCCCCGTTTACCACCACGGTGCCGTTCGTGGATGACAGATCCTCGACAAACCATGCGCCAGAATCGTCGCACCAGATATGGGCATGGCGGGCCGAGACATCGTCGCCGACATCGGTGATGTCGCCCTCCCCCGTTGCCAGCGCGCCGATCTCGACGCCTTCCTCACTCGGCTGGATCCAGCGCGGGGCGCTCACCACGTAGCCGTTTTGCACGCGCAACAGTCCCAACGGATGCGCCGGCGCGGCCTCGTGCTCGCCCGCGACCGAAGATGTGCTCAGCGAGCGCGGCGTCGACGTGGCGCCGCCACAGGTCGCATGAGCGTAGTCGATGGCATAGGTCACCGACGAGCGGACATCTGCCGAGCAACCCACGGCGACAAACAGCACCAGGATGGCCTCGGCGCGCTCGGCGGGCATGAGCTCAGCCGCCTGCGACAGGCGCTCGAGCGCATTGCGGTAGAGATTCGTGTCCTGATGGCATTCCTCGAGTGCCCGCACCATGGGCTCGCCAGCGGGGCCGCACACCATATTGGTCACGGCCGCGGCGTCCATGGGATTGCGCCGCCGCAGGGCCAGCTGCGACATAATGCGCGCGGCCGAGGTGCCGTAATCGGCAAAATAACGTTCCTGCAGCGTGCCGACCGGCGCGCGCACGATAAAGCGCGAAACCCAGGAGCGATCGGCGGCACGGCTCTGAGGGCTACGGCCATCGGCAAGCGGGCGGCTCGAGAGCACCAGGCCGCACAGTTCGATATGGCTCAGGTGCGCTGCGCGCTTAAAGATGTCGAACATTGCCCCGCACGGGGTGAGCTCAGCTTGAGAAGCCATGGCTTAGCCCTCCTTGGTCGCAGAGATAGTATCGGATACTTCGGCCGGCCCGCCAAAGGCGCGGGCAGCCGCGGCTCCGCCGGCAAGCGGCGCCGCCATGGGAATTTTCGCACGTCGTGCTGACACGACGGGAAGCTCAAAGGCAAACCCCATCGCCAGCAAAAACCACGTGAGCGCATAGGTTGCAATTATGGCGGCCACCAGGCCACCCGCCACGGCATGCTGGGAAAACACGGTACATGCGAGTGCAGCCAGAGCCGGGACCTCGCAGGCGGAAAGGGCCAACACGCCCTGCAGGAACCCCGCGCGGCGATTGCGCGCCAAGGCTCCGGCGGCAATGCCCACCATGCCCGGCAGCGCCAACGCCAGCGCGGCGATAATGGCTGGCAGCTTCCCGGACCACATAAGCGGTCCCACGATGAGCGTCACATGGGCGCCAGACACCAAAAACGCCGCTGATACCACAACCACAGCCCAAAGCACGCCGCATACCGCCGTCGCACCAACCATCGCCGCGCGCCGGGCCGTGTGCCCCGATACCTCCATCGGGCACGGCATGAGCGGCTCGGCGCGAAGAGAGCGGGCGACATTTTGCGCATAGTGGTCACAAAATGCCGAGAGCGCCGCCTCCACCGCAGCCGGCTCGGGACGATCTTCCTGATGGCAGGACAGGCAGGCCATCACCACATCGAACAGCTGAGCGTCGACAAACGCCAGCGCATCGCGCAGATCCTCGGAATTTGGATCGAGCCCCAGCTGCTGAGCCTGTTCGGCCGCGGCAAGTGCCACATCGGGCTCGCGTCGCAGCAGTTGCGTCAAGTCGCAGCCGGGCGCGTGGGCGCCGACGGGATAATCGGGCAGCGTATCCATCTTGAGACGATAAGGGCTAGCGATATCGCGAGTCTTTTTGCGCGAGCCCGAAGTACCCGACGCACCCGGCGCTACTTCGTACGGCGCGACACCGGCGATGAGCTCGTAGACCGTACTCGCCGCTGCATAGACATCGATCGCCGGCGACATGCGAAGCATGCGCAGGTCGGGAATATCGTCGGTGAGCATCTCGGGCGGGGCGTAGGCCACCGTCGCGCGGCGCAACGTGGCATAGCGCTCGGTAAACGACGCCTTGCCGCCGGCGCCGGCCACCGCAGAAGCGGGCTCGAGCGCCAGCGACGAGCCAAAGTCGATCAAGCACAGGTCGAAGGTGCCTTCGGCAAGCTGTCGGTCGAGCGGCAGGCGCGCCGTGCGCACCATAATATTAGCGGGCGAGATATCGCGATGGACGAACCCCTCGCCTACCAAGCTCATGCGGCAGAGCAGATCGAACAGGTCGCGACCCAGACGCGCCGCCACGAGCGGCGACAGACGCCCGGCATCGTCCACGGCAAGGCGCGAGCGCAGGCGAGCGAGCGTCTCGCCCTCGACCCACTCCATGACAATCGCGGGCACGCCGTCGACCTCGCCCCACCCGTACAAGCGGGGAAAGCCCTTAAGGCCCGAAAGGGCACGATGGCATTCATATTCCTCGCGAAACGCCGCCTTGAATTTGGTGACCAGAGCCTCGTGGGCGACATCGTCATCAAATTCGTCGCGCGTTGGCAAGATGAGCTGCTTGAGCGCCACGGCCTCGCCCTGCGCGTTGACGGCACGCGTCACGCGGCCGATACCGCCGCGGCGCATGGTGGCGTCATCGGCAAACAGCATCGTAAAACGGCGCAGGTAGGCGGGAAGCTCGTCCGTGCCCAAGGCGACGGCCGGCTCAAACCCATCGACGCGCGCCAGGCGCAGGCCCACCATGGGATCGTGGGCAAGCGATTGGCTTGTGGCGGAAACAAGATTGGTCATCATAGAGCGATCGCCGCCACATTGTTATTGAAGTTGTTGAGCGCGACGTTATCGTCGCCGTAATGTCCGACCCATTGACACAGGTTTGTGTAGCAGCCCCAAAGGTTGGCGAATTGTCGATACCACTTTGACTGGGGAGGAAACGTCTGCCGGCCAAACTCGGCACGGATGGCAAACATGTCATTGACCAGGCTGTCGCACGGTCCGGTGTCGCCCGTGGCGTTATAGGTCGACACCACGCTATTGGCGCGGGCGACATAGCCATCGAGCATGTTGTATTTGGTCACGAGCCAACTGTGGATACTCTCCTCCTCGGCAGCTGAGAGGCTACCCGAGCCCGTGTCGCCGCCGGCGCCGCCGTCCATCGAGCCGCCACTCGAAGATCCGCCGCCAGAAGCGGAGCCCGAACCGGAACCGCCGTCCGAGCCCGACGAACCGGTGCCAGAACCGGACCCATCCGAGCCGCCGGGTTTACCCGCCTGCTGCGTACCCTGTTCCTTCTGCTGCTCCGCCTTGTTAACGATAGATGCCACGCTGTTGTTGGAAAGCTTCGTAATGACTTTGGTGTTGGTGAGCATGATGGTCTTGCCGTTTGCCAGCGTGATCTCGTTGTCCGATGTTTCGGGACTGTCCGCATCGTCGCCACCGAACACAACGTGCGAGACCACGCTCGCCCACGCATATCCAGTTGTCGTTCCCAAATCGCTTTTGGCCTTGCGCCCAATATGCAGCTCGCGCGCAGCATGCGCCTGCACCATGGACGGCACCGTCATGCCATAAGCCGAAACACTGGCTATGGCCAGCACGAGCGAGCAAGACAGCAGCACACACGCCCGAGGCGCCAGGCCCAGCCGGCGTCGCATGCGCACCGCGGCGCCATGCTTTGTCTGAGTGCCCCCGGGCCGCATGCGTTCTCCTCCAACAAAAACACGCCGCTCAGGAGCGGCGCATTCTTTCATATCCACAGTTGAGTGTATCAGCGAACCCAAAAGGTTGCGCAACGAATGGGCAAATACGAGGTGCGAGCGGACCCATCCACGCGATAAGCGGATGAAAAGCAGGTTTGTTGCACAACAAATAAATGAACGCGCACCCAATTATGAGTGCCCCGTGCGGCAGGCCGACGGGACATGCCGCGAAGCTGACGCCGCTTAGATCGCGCGGCGGGCCTCGATAGCGCGGCCAAGCGTAAGCTCGTCGGCATACTCCAAGTCGCCGCCCACGGGAAGGCCGCTCGCAAGACGCGATACCTCAACGCCCAATGGCTTGATGGTGCGGGCAAGGTAGCTCGCCGTGGTCTCGCCCTCAATGTTGGGATTGGTGGCGATAATGACCTCGTGGATGTCCTCGCGGCCCAGACGCGCCAGCAGCTCGCGGATATGCAGCTGCTCGGGACCGATCTTATCCATGGGGCTGATCACGCCGCCCAGCACATGGTACAGGCCATGGTAGCTGCCCGTACGCTCAATCGCCTGGACGTCGCGCGGCTCGCCCACCACGCAGATACGGGTGGTATCGCGCATCGGGTCCTGGCAGATGGAGCACTCGTCGGCCGTGGCGTAGTTAAAGCAACGGCTACAAAAGTGAACCTCCTGCTTGACCTCCAGGATGGCCTCGGCCAGGCGGCGGGCCTCCTCGGCATCGGCCTCGAGCAGGTAATAGGCGATGCGCTGGGCCGACTTGGGACCAATGCCCGGTAGACGACCCAGCTCATCGAGCAGCTTTTGCAGACTATGGTTGGCACTCATATATATGCGCGTCTTAGAACGGCATGCCC
>CAJMNP010000087.1 GCA_905214895.1 uncultured bacterium
CTTGCCCAGTACGGCACCTGCCCGCAGTGCGGCGCGCCCATCGAGAAGGACTTTGTCGTGTGCCCGGTGTGCGACACCCAGGTTCGCAACGTGTGTCCCAGCTGCCATCGTCCGCTCGACGCGCACTGGAAGGTCTGCCCCTACTGCCGAACGCGCATCCAGTAACGCATCCATCGCCGGGCCGGCCGCAAGCCACGGGCACACCACGGGTGCCACACGCAAGCCGCACGCGCGCCCCACACCCCGCCCCCCACACGATGAAGCATGCGTAAAAAATCGCCCGCCGTGCCATTAAGGTGCGGCGGGCGCTTGTATACCAAGGTAACCTGCCTATAATGATGCAAGTCAAAAACGCCGCGCCCACCAAGCGCCACCGGCGCCGGGCGTCCGCACTTGTACACCAGGCATCCGAGAGGAGAAAACATACCCATGAAGGCACTCTACAATGACGGTTCGGTGGCCGAGCTCCCGCAGGACGAGGTCACGCACGTCATCCGCCACTCCGCCGCGCACATCATGGCGCAGGCCATCAAGCGCCTGTACCCCGAGGCCGACTTTGCCTACGGTCCCGCGACCGACAACGGCTTCTACTACGACGTCGACCTGCCCGAGGGCGTCAAGATCAGCGAGGACGATTTCCCCGCGATCGAGGCCGAGATGAAAAAGATCGTCAAGGAAAACCTCAAGTTTTCCGTATACGAGAAGCCCCGCGCCGAGGCTATCGCCCTTATGGAGGAGCGCGGCGAGAAGTACAAGGTCGAGCACATCGGCGACCTGGACGACGACGCCCGCATCACCTTCTACCAGCAGGGCGACTACATCGACATGTGCGTCGGTCCCCACATCTGCTACACCAAGGCGCTGAAGGCCTTTAAGCTCACCGGCGTCTCGGGCGCCTACTGGAAGGGTGACAAGGACAACAAGATGCTCACCCGCATCAACGGCGTCGCCTTTGCCACCAAGGAGGAGCTCGACGAGCACATGCACATGCTGGAGGAGGCCAAGAAGCGCGACCACCGCAAGATCGGCCGCGAGATGGACCTCTTTATGATGCGCGACGAGGCCCCCGGCTTCCCGTTCTTCCTGCCCAATGGCATGATCCTTAAGAACACGCTGCTGGACTACTGGCGCGAGATTCACCACAAGGCCGGCTACGTGGAGATCTCCACGCCGCTCATCATGAACAAGCAGCTGTGGAAGACCTCGGGCCACTGGGACCACTACAAGGACAACATGTACTCCACCATCATCGACGACGAAGAGTACTGCATTAAGCCCATGAACTGCCCGGGCGGCGTGCTGGTGTACGCCTCCAAGCCGCACTCCTACCGCGAGCTGCCCATCCGCGCCGGCGAGATCGGCCTGGTGCACCGCCACGAGCTGCGCGGTGCCCTGCACGGCCTGTTCCGCGTGCGCTGCTTTAACCAGGATGACGCCCACCTGTTTGTGCGTCCCGACCAGCTGACCGACGAGATCGTGGGCGTGGTCAACCTCATCGACTCCGTGTACCAGAAGTTTGGCTTTAAGTACCACGTTGAGCTTTCCACCCGCCCCGAGGACTCCATGGGTTCGGACGAGGACTGGGCTCGTGCCGAGGAGGGCCTGCGCGCCGCTCTGGAGAAGCTGGGCATGGACTACGAGGTCAACGAGGGCGACGGCGCCTTCTACGGCCCCAAGATCGACTTCCACCTGGAGGACTCGCTCGGCCGTACCTGGCAGTGCGGTACCGTCCAGCTCGACTTCCAGATGCCGCTCAACTTTGACCTGGAGTACGTGGACGCCGACGGCACCAAGAAGCGCCCCATCATGCTGCATCGCGTGTGCTTTGGCTCCATCGAGCGCTTCATCGGCATTTTGATTGAGCACTTTGCGGGCAAGTTCCCCACCTGGCTGGCCCCCGTGCAGGTCAAGGCACTTCCCGTCTCCGAGAAGAGCCGCGACTACGCTCACGAGGTGTGCGCCAAGCTGGAGGAGGCCGGCATTCGCGTGGTCTGTGACGACCGCGACGAGAAGATTGGCTACAAGATCCGCGAGGCTCGCAGCATCGACCGCGTGCCCTACATGCTCATCCTGGGCGAGAAGGAGGTCGAGGCCGGCAACATCTCCGTCCGCGACCGCTCCAACGAGACCGTTCAGATGAGCGTTGATGAGTTTGTGGCCAAGGTGCTCGAGGAGATCAAGACTCGCGCCTAGCATAAACAACACAAGAATTAACAAAGGCGATCGTCCTATAGGGCGGTCGCCTTTTTTGTTGTCTATAGAAGAAAAGCCGCTGGTTAGTGCGGCTTTTTTGTTGTGCAAAAAGGTACAGATTTAGACAAACCATTCTCTCCCCGACTTAAATCTCGAACTGTAACATCTGGAACCCAAAAACAGTTCTTACTGTTACAGATCGAGAAGAACGTGCGCCTGTGGACTCAACATCTCAATCTGTAACAGGTAACGGCGCAGACCGCGAGGTTGGGCGGGAAGATCTCGCGTTCTAACGTGGCCGGCATCCGTGCTGAGCCGGCCCTCGCCTGCCGTTGGCGGATGCTGCGGGGCTGTTCGCCGCATTGCCGCTGCACTGGGGGTCTGCAGACCGTAGGATAGTCTTATTGACAGCCTGTCAACTTGTCTGGGAGGCACTGTGACAGAAACGTTTGATATCGCGGTTGTGGGCGCGGGCATCACCGGGTGTGCCATTGCGCGGCAACTCGCGCGCTATGACCTGACCATTTGCGTGGTCGAGGCGGCCAACGATGTCGCCCTAGGCGCATCGAAGGCCAACGGCGGCCTGGTGCACGCCGGCTACGATCCGGCGCCGGGAACCGTAAAGGCGCAGGTCAACGCTCGCGGCTGCGAGCTGTATGGCACCTGGGCCCAGGAGCTTGGATTTTTGTTCCGCCGCATCGGGTCGATGGTGCTGGGGTTTAACGACGAAGACCGCGCACACCTGGAGAAGCTGCGCAGCAACGGGCTGGCGAACGGCGTACCCGAGCTGTCGATTGTCGGACCCGAGCGCATCCACGAGCTGGAACCGCGTGCCAGCGCCGACGCAACATGCGCGCTATGGTGCCCCTCGACTGGCTTTGTCGATCCCTTTGAGGTCGCCATCGCCGCGCTGGAGAACGCCGTCGCCAACGGGGTGACGTTTATGCGCTCCGCACCGGTGGAAGCAATTGAAGTTGCCGGCTCGGATGACGGAGCCGCGCGCTTTACGCTGGTGACGCCTGTCGGCGATGTGCGCTGCCGCTATCTGATCAACGCCGCGGGCAACGGTGCAGCGGACATCTCGCATATGGCGGGCGCCGAGGAGTTCCAGATGGTCTGGCGCCAGGGCAACATCGTGGTGCTGGATAAGGAGCCGCGCACGCTCATGCCGCTCTACCCCGTGCCCACGCCAGTGTCCAAGGGCGTAATCGTCACGGGCACGGTCCACGGCAACACCGTGATCACCGCGACGGCTGCCGTGCGCGAGCCGGGCGACACGCAGACCTACGCAAGCGATGTGAACGCGCTGCTGACGGGAGCACGCAAGCTGGTGCCCGATCTGGACACGCGCCGCGTGGTGCGCGCGTTTGCCGGCGGACGTCCGGTCATTCAGGGAACAAACGACTTCTTTATTGGGCAGTCCGCCGTGGTGCCAGGCCTGTTCCAGGCGGCGGGCATTCAGTCGCCAGGCGTGGCGAGCGCGCCGGCCATTGCCGAGCGCATGGAGCAAGTGATGCGCGAGGCGGGCGTTGCTTTGCGCGAACGGGCCGATTGGGATCCGATTCGACACGCGCCGGACGACTTCGACCGAGCGCCGCTTGCACGCAAGGAGGAGCTCATTGAGTCCGACCCTGCATGGGGGCAGATCGTCTGCCGCTGCGAGACAGTGCCCGAGGCCGAAATCGTGGCCGCGATTCGATGCCGCCCGGGTGCGGTTTCGGTCGAGGGCGTCAAGCGGCGCTGCCGTGCGGGCATGGGTCGGTGCCAGAGTGGCTTTTGCCAGAGCCGCGTAGTGGCGATCCTAGCGCGCGAGCTGGGCTGCGACCCCAGCGAGGTGCTGTTGGAGGACGCTGGCTCATGGCTCGTTGAGGGACCTTTGAAGGGGGTGCGCTAGGATGGCGGAATTCAAATCGATCGCGATTGATAGCGATGCCGTTGAGGCCGTGGCAACGCAGGCCTTCGACGTGGTCGTTATCGGCGGCGGACCTGCCGGCATGGCGGCCGCGCTTTCCGCGCATAAGGGCGGCGCGCACGTGGCCATCGTGGAGCGCGAGCAGCATCTGGGCGGCATCCTGCGACAGTGCATTCACCCAGGCTTTGGACTGTCACACTTTAAGCAGGAACTCACCGGTCCCGAGTACGCGCAGCGCTTTATCGACCAGGCGCGCGCGACCGACATTGCGCTGTTCTTGGACAGCATGGTGCTTGGAATTGATTCGGGCGCGTCCACGGAAGACGCCTCACTCCACACCGTCACGCTCATGAATCCCTCCGGTATGCTGCAGCTCACCGGGCGTGCCGTCGTCCTTGCCATGGGCTGCCGCGAACGAACGCGCAGCGAGATCAAGATCCCCGGCAGCCGCCCCGCCGGCGTGTTTACGGCCGGCTTGGCGCAGCGATACATCAATATCGAGAACCTCAAACCCGGCTCGCGCGCCGTCATTTTGGGCTCGGGCGACATCGGGCTGATCATGGCGCGCCGCTGCACG
>CAJMNP010000088.1 GCA_905214895.1 uncultured bacterium
ACGGGCCAGACCATCGGCAACGAGGACAGCATCGAGATCTTCCCCTGTCGCGAGCTCGCACTCACCGACGATGCCGTCCACAACATGCACGTGGCGCTCTACCGCGCCAGCCAGGACGACAGTAAGCTGGCGGCACTGCTCGAGATGGTGGATGCGCGCATCGTCACGCCTGAGCTCGACCGCTTTTTGCCGGTGATGTACGGCCAGACCGTGAGCCCGCTGTCACACGTGAGTGGCAAGGCGCTCGTGGTGCTGTCCGAGCCGCGCTCGCTGTTCGACGATTGCCTGCGCGCCTACGAGGATATCGAGGCCCGTGCCGGCGAGGCGGGGGTCGATCGCCTGGACGGCTTGTATGTGCGCGCCCAGCAGCTCGACTTTGGTGCCCAGCAGCGCCTGAACTACGTGAGCCTCATCCGTGCCGGCGGTGCGGTGACGGCCGAGCTCAAGATTGAGCAGCCGGCCATCGCAGGCTCGGACAACCGTTTTATGACGCGCATCCAGGAGGTCATGGGCAAGCGCTATGCCTGCGTGTTTGCCATCCCCGACCGCGGTGCGCGCGAGTCGATGGAGCTCACCTTTGGCGACGAGGGCATTACCTTTGAGGAATCGCTGACCGCGGCGCCCGAAAACGCCGGCGCTATCGGCGACCGTGTGCGCGTGGCAACGGCGGATTCTGCCGATCGCGCCGCCCGCCAGGAGGCCCATGCTGCAATTCGCGAGCGTAAGGCCGACGCGCTCAACGCCCGCTCGCTCGAGGCGGGCGCCGCGCAGGCTGCCGCCGACGCCGCCGTGCCCACCATCTCGCGTGGACGCGTGACCTTTGTCGATGCCGCCCTGCCGCAGGGCGTGGTGGTGCCCGATGCCAACCTGGCCGTGTTCTCAATCGCCGACCTCAACGCCCGCATGGACGCCAACCGCGCGCGCAGCCGCCGCAAGGTGGACATTACGCAGATCACGTTCCCGTTTAAGCCGGGCGACTACGTGGTGCACGCCACCCACGGCATCGCGCTCTTTAGCGAGATCGCGCGCCAAGAAGTGGGCGGCAAGGAGCGCGACTACTTTTTGCTGGAATATGCCGACGGCGACAAGCTCTACGTGCCGCTGGAGCAGGTTGACCGCATTACGCGCTACGTTGGTCCCGACGGCGATAAACCGCGCTTGACCAGGCTCAACACCGCCGACTGGACGCGGGCCACCAACAAGGCGCGCAAGAATGCCAAAAAGCTGGCGTTTGACCTGGTCGACCTGTATACGCGCCGCTCGTCGATTGCCGGTATCGCCTGTCCGCCCGATACGCCCGAGCAGATCGAGATGGAGCAGAGCTTCCCCTACGACGAGACGCGCGACCAGCTGGAGGCCATCGCCGACATCAAGGCCGACATGGAGGCGCCCAAGCCCATGGACCGCCTGCTGTGCGGCGACGTGGGTTTCGGCAAGACCGAGGTCGCCCTACGCGCGGCCTTTAAGTGCGTGGACTCCGGTCGCCAGGTCATGGTGCTCTGCCCCACGACCATTCTGGCCCAACAGCACTACGAGACATTCTTTGAGCGCTTTGCCCCGTTTGGCCTGGAGGTCGAGGTGCTCAGCCGCTTCCGCACCCCGGCGCAGCAAAAGCGCGCGCTCAAGGCGTTTGCCGAGGGCACGATTGATGTGCTCATCGGCACGCACCGTCTGCTTTCGGCCGATGTGAACCCCAAGAACCTGGGCATGGTGATCATCGACGAGGAGCAGCGCTTTGGTGTGCAGCACAAGGAGCAGCTCAAAAACCTGCGCGAGCAAATCGATGTGCTCACGCTTTCGGCAACGCCTATTCCGCGAACCATGCAGATGGCCACGAGCGGCGTGCGCGACATGAGCCTGATCACCACGCCGCCGACCGGGCGCCGTCCCGTGATCGTGCACGTGGGGGAGTACGACCCCGACGTGGTGAGCGCGGCGATTCGCCTGGAGGTGGGTCGCGGCGGCCAGGTGTACTACGTGTCCAACCGCGTCAAGACCATCGACGATGCCGTGGCGCGCGTGCACGAGGCCGCGCCCGAGGCGCGCGTGGGCGTGGCGCACGGCAAGATGAGCCCGCGCGAGGTCGAGGACGTGATGATTGAGTTCGCGACCAAAAAGATCGACGTGCTCATCGCCACGACCATCGTGGAGAGCGGCATCGACAACGCGACCGCCAACACGCTGATCATCGAGGACTCGCAGCGCCTTGGCCTGGCGCAGCTCTACCAGCTCAAGGGCCGTGTGGGCCGCTCTGCCACGCAGGCCTACGCGTACTTTATGTTCCCGGGTGAGCTGCCTCTCACCGAGGAGGCCACGGCGCGCCTGACTGCACTTTCCGAGTTCCAGGACCTGGGCAGCGGCATGCGCATCGCCATGCGCGACCTGGAGATTCGCGGCGCCGGCTCGCTTATGGGCGCCGAGCAGCACGGCAACCTGTCGAGCGTGGGCTTTGACCTGTTTACGCAGATGTTGGGCCAGGCAGTGGCCGAGGCGCGCGGCGATGACGACGCCGGCGTGGAGGCGACGAGCGTGGGTATTAACCTGCCGGCCGATTACTTCTTGTCCGAGGAGTACCTGCCGGCGGTGGATCAGCGCGTGCTCGTGTACCGTAAGCTCGCAGCGGCCGAGGACCTGGAGAGCATCGATGAGGTGCAGGAAGAGACCGAGGCTGCGCATGGCGAACTGCCGTTGGCGGGACTCAACCTGTTCAATCGCGCTCGCATCCGCATTCGCGGCGAGCGCCTGGGGCTCGAGAGCGTCACGCTCAGCGGCGGACGCATCACGTTTTTGGGCGTCGACGTGCCCAAGAAGGTGGCCTTTGAGCTTAAGACCCGCTACGGTGCGGTGAACTTTCCCAAGAGCCGCAAGCTGTCGGTGCCCTACAAGGCCGGCGCCGGTGCGGGCAGCGGCCTGGGCCGAGGCCTCGACGCCAACGACGGCACCGGCCCCGTGGCGGCCGCCCTCATGCTGCTGCAGCAGCTGGGCGCCAGCGATGACGACTAATGGGTCGACGCTGCAAACGCCCCATTTGGGCAATCTGACCCTCACTCGTCGGTCGCGTACTCAAGTACGCTTCCCTCCTCTTTCGGGCCACCTTGCCACAAATGGAACGTTTTCGCTTACTTATGCTCAACCTGTAAGGGTGTTTACGGGACAAAGCCATCTTCGTCTCACCCACATTGCAGGTTGACCGCCCTTCACCCGACCGAAAGGAAAGCATGTTCGGATACATCTACAAGAAAGATGTCGCCATGATCGCGGTTGTCCTGTGCCTTTGTCTGGGCGTGGGCAGCTTCTTCGATTATCAGATCTCGAGTGCGCTGTTCAACATCGGCAGCATGTACGGTCGCTTTGTCGAGGCGGCCGGTGAGCTGCCGTTCGAGCTGACGGCGAGCATCGCGGGCGTTATGCTCGTGCGCTCGGCGCGCCCCGATTCCAAGGCGAGCAAGTGGCTCGCTGCGCTGGGCGTTTTGATCAACGTGGGTCTGGTCGGCTACGAGATTATCGGATCGCTGCGCGTCGGTGGCAAGCTTATTGCGTTTCAGCTGGTTCTGACGTTTGCGTTGGTCATCGCAGCCAACTTCATCGCCTACCGCCTCACGCGCACGACCGAGCCCGACGAGCTTACGCGCTGGGCGTTGATGGTGCTGGCCGTGTGGGTCGCTCAGGCCATCATCCTCAACGTCATTGTTAAGCCGTTATGGTCGCGCCCGCGCATGCGCGTGATCGAGGTCACGCCGGGGCTCAATTTTCAGCCGTGGTGGGTGATTGGCAACCCCGACAAGTGGACCTATATCGCCGCCGGCGTGATCAAGGACGGGTTCAAGTCGTTTGCGAGCGGACACACGGCGCATGCGGCGATCGGCCTCATGCTCGCCGGTCTTCCCGCGGCAGCCTTTAAGGAAAAACCTTCGCGTCGCCGCGTGATCTTTTGGGCGGCGGTTGTTGTTGCAGCGTTCGTCGCCTTTGGGCGCATCGTGATCGGCGCGCACTTTTTGAGTGACGTGAGCTGCGGTTTTGCCCTGGTACTGGCACTTGAGTGCCTTGCCGCACGCATTACCTATCCCAACGGCGTACAATAGCTCCGTTTGAATCATCTGGCCGATACCCGGTAAGAGAGGATTGCCATGCTCGCGTTTAACAACGATTATTCCCACGGCGCACATCCGGCAGTGCTGCAGGCGCTCGTCGACACCAATATGGAGCCGCAGCCCGGCTACGGTACCGATGCGCACACCGAGCGTGCCAAGCAGCTTATCCGCGAGGCCTGTCAGGCCCCCGATGCCGACGTGTTTTTTCTGGTGGGCGGCACGCAGGCCAACGCGACGGTGATCGACATGTTGCTCGCGCCGTACGAGGGCGTCGTTGCTGCCGAGACCGGCCACGTCGCCTGCCACGAGGCGGGGGCCATCGAGTTTGGCGGCCACAAGGTGCTCACCATCCCCGGCTACGAGGGCAAGATGCACGCCGAGGATCTGGAGGACTTTATCCAGGTATTCTACGAAAACGAGAGCTACGAGCACACGGTGTTTCCGGGCGCCGTGTACGTGAGCCTATCGACCGAGTACGGCACGCTGTACTCCAAGGCCGAGCTCGCGGCGATTCACGC
>CAJMNP010000089.1 GCA_905214895.1 uncultured bacterium
AGTTTAGCGCACTCGACGCGCACAGATGTTCGTAATACAAGATTCGCAGACCTTTTGCGCTGTCTGACGCCGCAGGCCGCACGCTCGGTCCGTACTTTCGAATACTGTCGATCGCCTACCACGCATCATAAATGACTCCCGCTCGCAAACGAGGGTACAATGACGCTCGTGTCACACCGCGGGGCTCCGGCCCCAACATATACAAAGGAGTCAAACATGGGTTGCGAGCACGCACAGGCAGCCGGCGGGCAAACGTCGCCGTCGCAATTTGAGGAAAATACGCTGTCCGAGGTCAAGCGCGTTATCGCCGTGCTTTCCGGCAAGGGCGGCGTCGGCAAGTCATTCGTCACCGGCGCCATCGCCGCGGAGCTTTCCCGCCACGGTCACAAGGTCGGCGTCCTCGATGCCGATATTACCGGCCCCTCTATCCCTAAGATGTTCGGTATGAGCGGACGTCACGTCCATGCCCTCGGCAACCTTATGCTGCCCGAAATCTCCGAGCACGGCGTTAAGGTTATGAGCTCTAACCTGCTGCTCCAAAACGAAACCGACCCCGTCCTCTGGCGCGGTCCGGTTATCGCGGGTGCCATCAGGCAGTTCTGGAGCGAAACCTCATGGGGCCCCATCGACTACCTGCTGGTCGACATGCCTCCGGGAACGGGCGACGTCGCCCTCACGGTCTTCCAGTCGCTGCCCGTCGATGGCATCGTCATCGTCACGAGCCCGCAGGATCTGGTCTCGATGATCGTCGCCAAGGCGGTCAACATGGCCGAGAAGATGAACGTGCCCATTCTGGGAATCGTCGAAAACATGAGCTATATCGAGTGCCCCGATTGCGGCAAGAAGATCGAAGTCTTTGGCAAGAGCAAGCTCCCCGAGGTCGCCGAGCGTTACAACCTCGACATCTTGGGTCAGCTTCCCATCAATCCGGCACTCGCCGAGGCCTGCGATAAGGGTGAAGTCGAGACCGCACTGCCCGATGGCATGCTGCCCAAGGCCGTCTCTGCCGTCGAGGCCATTGCCCCGCACGAGACCGCCGAGGCCTAAGTGAACACAAACGCCTCCTATGACGTCTTGGTAATCGGCGGCGGGGCCTCGGGCCTCGCCGCCGCCATTACTGCCGCACGCGCAGGCAAAAGCGCCTGCATCGTTGAGCGCGATGTTGCCTGCGGCCTTAAACTCCTTGCGACCGGCAACGGCCGCTGCAACCTTTCCAACGAATCAATTAATTTCCAGCGGTACAACCACCCCGCATTCGTCGAATCCGTCATGGGTCCCCAGTCTGAGCAAGAGCTCGGCAATTTCTTCTCCTCGCTGGGCATCATGACGACCTCCGAGGAGGGCCGGCTGTATCCGCGCTCCCTTCGTGCCGAATCGGTGCGCGATGCGCTTCTCAACGCTTGCAATCGCCTGGATATCACCTTGATCTGTGGAGCAAACGTTGTCTCGGCATTTAAAGCCCCCGAGGGCTGGGCGCTCCAAATAGACCGTCCCGCGCGAGCACTCAAGGCAAAAAAGCACGACGACCGGAAATCGGAACTCCGCTCGCTTCGGAAGGCACTCGCCGACACCCCTCGCACGAACGAGACGCTGCAGGCAAAGGCCGTAATTATCGCTACGGGCGGCAGCCCTGCCGACATCGCGAAGACGTTCAATCTTCCCCTCACCCCGCAACACCCCGTCCTCTGCCCTGTGTCGGCATCGGTCTTCGGCGACCAGACTGCGCTCAAGACGCTGGATGGCCTGCGCGTTCGCGCCCGTTTGACGCTCACCCGCAATCACGAGGAGCTCTGGCACGAAGACGGCGAAGTGCTCTTCCGAACCTTTGGCATCTCGGGCGTTGCCGCCTTTAACCTCTCCCGTCGCGTCCAGCGCGGCGACACGATTCTGCTCGACGTTTTCCCCGACCTCTCCAAAGACGAGTTACTCGATATGCTCAACCAGCGAGTTGAGTTGCTCGGCGGCTTTTCGCCCCGCGACCCCCACTGGCTCGACGGCATGCTCGCCCCGCAGCTCTCTCACGTTGTCTGCGCCGCATTCGAACAGTGCCACCCCGGGTCGTACGACGTCATCCATCTGGTCTCAATCCTCAAGCACTTTAAGCTGCTCGTCGAGGGAACGACAGAGGAGCGTTCAGCCCAGGTCACGCGCGGCGGCGTGCCCATCGAAAGCGTCTCAGCTCCCGACCTCTGCGTGAGCAACGCGGCAGGCGCCCCACTTTACATCTGTGGCGAGGCGCTTGACATCGATGCCGATTGTGGCGGTTTCAACCTTGCGTGGGCTTGGATCTCGGGCATTCGCGCTGCAAGCAGCCTATAGCCGCGCAGTCTATAATCAAAACGCATTCGGGCCGTCTGGGACACCGGGCGGCCTCTTTCTTGCATCTAAGGAGACCTCGATGATCGAAATCACCCAAGTCACTGCGTCGCTCGATGAGGCCGGCGATGAAAAAGCTTGCCTCATCGTTGGCAAGCGAGTCGTCAAACGCGTCCTACGTTGCAAAGACTCCGAGATCAAGTCCATCGAGCTCCACCGCAAGTCCATCGATGCCCGCAAAAAACGAGACGTTCATTTCATCCTGAGCTTTCGTGTTGAGCTGACGAGCCCAGACATCGAGCAGACAGTGCTCGGCAGCGTGGCCGAGCGCGACCGCTCACGCGTGCGCACGATAGACGACAGTGAGCCTTCATTCCCCTCCCCCGTTTCCGGCGCACCCAAAGAGCGCCCTGTTGTCGTCGGCGCCGGATGCGCTGGCCTTTTCGCCGCACTCACCCTTGCCGAAGCGGGTCTGAAGCCCTTGCTCATCGAGCGCGGCGACCCCGCACTTCGCCGCTCGGAAGCGATTGACCTCTTTCTTAAGGAGCGCACCCTCGACCCCGAATGCAATATTCAATTTGGCCTGGGCGGCGCAGGGACCTTCTCGGACGGCAAGCTCAACACGGGAACCAAGAATCCCGCCCATCGACTGATTCTTGAGACCTTCGTCGAAGCGGGCTCACCTCGCGACATCCTGTGGGATGCCAAGCCGCACATTGGCTCCGACATCCTCCCCACCGTCGTCACCAACATTTCTCGGCGCATCGAGCAACTCGGCGGAACCGTCCGCTATCGAACAAAGCTCGTCAATATTCGAACCGATGGATCTGGCGCCATCACCGGCGTAGATGTCCAACCGCCCCAAGAAACCGCAAGCGAGACAATCGCCACAAAGCGCCTCATTCTCGCCTGCGGCCATTCCGCCCGCGACGTATTCGAGCTTCTCAAGGAACATAACGTTGCCCTCGCGCAAAAGACCTTTGCCATGGGTGTGCGCATCGAGCATCCACAGCGCGACATCGACCGTGCCCAATATGGCCCTTCGGCGGGGCACCCGGCACTCGGAGCAGCCCCCTACAAGCTTGTCGCCCATCTCCCCAACGGCCGCAGCGTGTTCTCGTTTTGCATGTGCCCCGGCGGACAGGTTGTCGCGGCTTCTTCCGAGCAGGGCCATCTGTGCGTCAACGGCGCCAGCCTCAATGCCCGCGACGGGCACAACGCGAATGCCGCCCTACTCGTTAACGTCACACCTGACGACCTTCCCGGCGATGACCCGCTCGCAGGCATTGAACTCCAGCGCGCCTGCGAGCGAGCCGCCTATCGCCTGGGCGGCTCCAACTGGAACGCGCCGGCTCAGCTCGTCGGAGATTTCCTTGCTAGACGCGCCAGCACGGCACCCGGAAAGGTAAAACCAACCTATCCACTTGGCGTGACCTGGACGGCGATCGACGATGCCCTCCCGCAGCATATCGTCGAATCGCTTCGTTTGGGAATTCCCTTGCTCGGTAAGAAACTGCGTGGCTATGACCGCCCCGATGCGGTCCTCACTGGCGTGGAGACGCGTTCGAGCTCCCCGGTCACCGTCACCCGCGATCGAACATGCCACGCCGTGTCGACTCCGGGCCTTTACCCTTGCGGCGAGGGTGCCGGATATGCCGGCGGCATCATGAGTGCCGCCACCGACGGCATCCGTTGCGCCGAGGCGCTGATAGCAGACCTCTAGTGCACGAACTCCCGCGTCCGAACGATGCAGGCCCCGAGCTCCACAGGGAACTCGGGGCCTGTTTGCTACTTCCTGAATCGTGCACCCTGGCGTTTTCTGCCCGAAGCAAAGGTAGAGCCCTTGCGAGCCTGCGAACGCAAACGCTCGATCGTTTCGTCCTCAGATGCGCCCTCAAGCATCGCTCGAATCTGAACGACGGCATCGCGCAGACGTGCCGCCTCCTCAAAGTCCATGGCGGCGGAAGCGTTACGCATGTCTTCCTCCATGGTCTCGACAATCCGCACGAGCTCGTCATGCGGTAGCCCTTCCAGCTGCTCGGCAAGCGTCTGCTCGGGTGCCACCGTCTCCGGCACGGCGCCCTCACCGTTTTCGTCGGGTGTATAGAATGCGCCGTGACCCAGAGAGTCGCCCTTCGAGCGTCCCTTCGAGCCCACAGTCTTTTCGGCCTCGGCAATAAAGCTCGAAATGTCGTTGATAGCCTTGCGGACCGTCTTGGGCACAATGCCATGTTCTTCGTTATATGCCATCTGAATCTCGCGACGGCGCTGCGTCTCCTCGATGGCCT
>CAJMNP010000090.1 GCA_905214895.1 uncultured bacterium
CGGTTGCCCGAGCCGCATCGCAGACCTGCTATGTTCAGACTTAGATTTTATAACCTATTAGCGCGCATATATACATACGGAATCGAAAAACTGTATGTTGGAGCACCCATGCGTCGATTGCCAAGGAGTGTCCCCAGCTGCCGGCAGAAAAGGAACGTCCCTATCTGTCGCCCAGCAGTTTGGCCATCCAAGCGTGGGGCTGACCTTCGTCCTCATAGTCCACCGGCGCGATCTGCGTGTAGCCCGCCTTGGCGTAGAGTGGCAGCACATACTCCTGCGCATGCAGCTTTATGAGCTTGGCGCCGGCATCGCGTGCGGCAGTATCGCTGGCCTCGACAATCTTACTCGCCAGACCGCGGCGACGCATTGAGGATAGCACCGCAACGCGCCCCATAATGTATGTCTCCCCCGCCGCGGCGCCTTCGTCCATATCGCACGCCGGCGACACCGGGGCCTCCGCGTCGGCCACACGCTCGAGCTCCTCGGGAAACACGCGCGAACAGCCAGCGAGCTCGCCGTCAACGTAGAGCGTCACATGGATGCAACTCGGAGCCTCGTCGATAGCGTCAAACTCGTTTTCGTAGCCCTGTTCGTCCATGAAAACGGCGCGGCGCACCAGCGCCGCGTCCTCAAAGCAACCCGTCTTAAGTTGGATATCCATAGCAGCCCCTTCATTCGATGCGAACGTTGGGAACGAATTTTAGCGGAAATGAGCTCCCACGCTAAACTTCGCGCGTGCTTTTGCCAGGCAATCGTAGTGACCCACGTTGTGGGCATCGCTCGCGATATAGCTGTACAGGCCCTGCTTAAACAGGTGCTGCGCCGGCTTCTTTTCGTGACCGAATCGTCCGCCTGCGATAAAGTCCGCCGAAGCCTGCAATTTGCAGCCCAGGTCGACCAGGCGTTCAGCCACGCTCACATCCTTTTGAATCGCACGATAGCGCTCGGGATGGGCAATAATCACCTGGTAACCGCGACACTGCAAGTCGTAGATCGTGTTCTCGTATTCCTCAAAGTCATACGAATCAGCACGCGTCGAGAGCTCGAGCAAAAACTCGTTTGAGCCATCGAAATGCAGGCGATCGGCCCATTCGATGCCCAAATCCATGAGCTTGGCATGATTGACCTCAAAGCCCATCTGCAAATGCATATCGCCCGCATGCGCGCAAAGCAGTCGATAGGACTCCCACATTTTTTCAAAGTCAAAATACGGGTCCCGGCAGTGTGGCGTACACACTATGTGCGTAACGCCGACGGCGCGGGCCGCCTCGAGCATCGCCAAGCTTTGCTCGAGGTCCGCCGCGCCGTCGTCAACACCGGGCAGGATATGGCAGTGGATGTCTCTCATATCGCCCTCTTATCTGCGTCGTTGCTATTTCTTAAAACGCTTCGCCTTCGCAGGGGTCCCCGTTGCAGCGGCACCGCCAACAGCAGGGTTAACTCCGGCAACAGCGTTGTTCTGGCCCTTGTCCTCGCCATAGTAAGAGTAATAGTAGTCATGGCTCGAGGTCTCACAGCAGTTCATGACCGTGCCAATTACGTTAACCTCGGCCTTGTTGAGCTGGTCAAAGGCGGCAAGGATCTCGTTGCGCTTGGCGAAGTCCTCACGGACAACGTAGATGGTGCCGTCGGTAATCGCGGCGACCTCGGCGGCATCGACAAAGGTGCCCACGGGCGGCGTATCGAAAATGACGTACTGGTACTTCTCCTCCAGTGCGGCAACCAGCTTGGCAAAGCGGCGCGAGGCGATAATGTCAGCCGGGTTGGGAATGCGCGGCTCGGCATCGAGGAAGAAGAAGTTGGGCTGACCGGTTTCGACGACAGCCTCGTCAATCGACATCTGGTCGGAAAGGACGGCATACAGGCCACCGGAATGACGGAGACCCAGCAGGTTGGCAAGCGTACGGTGACGCATGTCGCACTCGACGAGAAGGACGCTCTTGCCGCTGGTCGCAATGGCCTGAGCCAGGTTGACCGCAATGGTGGACTTGCCCTCGTTAGGGATGGAGGACGTCACGGTAATGGACTTGATCGGCGTATCGACACTCGCAAAGCGAATGTTTGCCAGCAGCGTCTTGGCTGCGTTGCTAAAGGCGAGGGTATCGCTGGTTTTCTTTTTACGGGCCATGAATTACTTACCGCCCTTCACAACGGGGAAACGACCGATAACGGGCACACCGAGCAGCTCGACGGCATCGTCAACGGAGCGGACGCGGGTATTGAGCATGTCGAGCAGCACGACAATTGCAACGGCGACGAACAGGCCGGCCAGAGCGGCGACCGCGATGTAGAGCTTGCGGTTGGGGCCGCTGGGCTGGCTGGGGATCTTTGCCTTATCGATCACGTTGACGGCCTGGGCGGCGTCAACGTCCTGAGCCACGGTAGACACCGAGTTGGCAATGGCGTTGGCGACAGCGGCGGCACCGTCAGGGCTGGCGCCGGTCACGGACAGCGAAATGACACGAGTCGTGGTCTCGCTCGTAACGCTCACCTTGTAATCATCTAAGTTGGAAAGACCCAGCTCCTTAGCAGCACCGCTCTTGACGCTGTCGCTATCGAGCAGCGTCGCGATATCGTTGGAGAGCATCTGGCTCGCCGACAGGTCGTTGTAGTAGCTCGTCTGGTTACCATCGGTCTTGGCGAGAATGTACATGCTCGTCGTGGCGGTGTAGGTGTTGTCCATCATGGTGAAGGACACGACGCCCATGGCGATCGCGCAGACCACCGGGAGGGCGATGACCAGCTTAAGGTGCTTTTTAAGCAGCTGGAACAGTTCGAGAAGGGTCATGCAGCTTGCCTTTCATTTCCCTAGTTCATATCGACAAAACTGCTCGTATGATATCGCATCTTTTTGACAAGTCCGAACTCTATACATAAGATACAGCGCTTACACCATTGTTGCGCAACATTGACGCCGCACCGGTAGCCCCGATGCGGCGCGAAATTCACATGTTTGCAGCACTGCTACACAAACTGCTCGTCCTGTTGGACGGGAAACGTCACCGTGATGGTGGTCCCCACCCCCAACTCGCTTGACAGATCGAGCGAGGCGTGATGATACAGGGCGGCATGCTTGACGATGGCCAGACCCAGACCCGTTCCACCGCGCGCTTTAGAACGGCTCTTGTCAACGCGATAGAAGCGCTCGAATACCTTACCCTGCTCCTCGGGTGCAATGCCAATACCCGTATCGGCAACCGACAGATACGGGCGCCCTTCGTCGTTGGTTCCGCACCGCAACGTCACCGTACCGCCAGGCCGGTTGTAGCGAATGGCGTTGCTCGCCAGGTTATAGATGAGCTCATCGATCAGGCGCGATACGCCTTCGACGACCACAGGCTTGGTCTCATGGCCTATCGTCACATTTGCCTGGCGAGCGACCTGCTCTAGACGCTGCTCGACCGCGTAGATAGCACGCGAAAGCTCAATGGGCTCCGTGGAGCCAATGGGCACCGCCTCGCCATCACTCGCACGCTCGGCCTCATCCAAGTTCGAAAGCGTGAGGATATCGTTGACGAGCGCCGCCAAACGGCCCGCCTCACGGTAGATGCGGCCGCCAAAGGTGCGCAGATCGTCCTCGCCCTCAACCATGCCGTTTGCAATAAGCTCGGCATAGCCCGAAATCGCGGTAAGCGGGGTCTTGAGCTCATGGGTGATATTGGCCGTGAACTCGCGACGCATGCGGTCGTTATCGGCCAGCACCGCCATCTGGCGCTTGAGCTCCTGGCGCTGCGACTCAATACGCTCGAGCATGGGAACCATCTCGGCATAGGCATGCTCATAGCTCCGGCGCGGGTGGTCCAAATTGACCTCTTGCAGCGGTGCAATGATGGCACGGGACTCGCGGCGCGCAAGGAAAAACGAGAGCACCGCGCCCGCCGCCGCGATAAGCAGCATCGGTGCCACCAGCGAGAGCAAAATCGCCGCAACGCCAGGCTGGGCTTGCGCCAAACGGACAACCTGACCGTTATCAAGAGCGACAGCGCGATAGAGCATGACCTCGTCGAGTGTGGTGCTCGAGCGCTCCGCGGAGCCCGAGCCGCTCTCAAAGGCCTCAACGACCTCGGGGCGATCGCCATGATTGGGCAGCATAGAAGGCGACGCCTCGTTGTCGTAGGCAACCGACCCGTCTTTGTTGATCAGCGTGATGCGCAAGTCCTCGCGATCGAGACTGCGCAGAAAGGCAATGGGCTCCTGCTGCTCATTGAGGGCAGCGGCAATAAGCTCGGTTTCTTGCGAAAGGTTGGCGCTCGTGGCATCTGCCAGGGTATTTTGCACAAAGAACGCGCCCAACACCGTAAACGCCACGATAACCGCCATAGCGCAGAGAAAAATCGTCGCGAACACGCGATGCGACAGGGTGCGTTTTCCCTGGGGGGCTAAGACCACGAGCTACTCCTCCGATGCGCTAGCCGCGCTGCCGGCTCCTTCGGCATCGCCATCGGCCGTAGGCTCGGCCAGACGATAACCCACGCCGCGCACGGTCTCTATGGCGCTCGCATGCTCGCCAAGCTTTTGGCGGAGCGTCTGCACATGCACGTCGACGGTGCGCGAACCGCCGTCGAAGTCCCAGCCCCACACGCTCTGCAGCAACGACT
>CAJMNP010000091.1 GCA_905214895.1 uncultured bacterium
AGGAAGCGCTCAAGGCCGCCAACGATGCCGTTGACGCGGCGATTGACGGAAGCGCAGGCTCGTTCGACAACGTGTCCGCCGAGCTTGCGAAGGCGTTTGACGCCGCGAACCAGCATGTCGACGTTACGGTGACCCAGCTCAACGATGCCGCGTTGGCACTCGAATCGCGTGCCAACGATATCGATGACGTGGCTAACCAGCTTCGCAGTTTTGCCGAGCAGGTGAGTGACGAAAAGCTCCAGGACAGTCTTAAGTCTGTGGCGACATCGCTGGGCAGGATCGCGACGGAGTATCGCAACAACGCCAAGGACCTGAAGGCAACCGCAAAGTCCCTCTCGGACAGCATGGCAGAGGTTAACAAGTCGCGTGCCGAGGTCGATCAGGCAATCGCGGATGCCAAGGCTGGTATCTCGGGCGCCAAGACTGACTACGACTCTACGTTTTCGGTCAAGGCCAAAGAACTCAAGAAGACTATTTCGGGCGTTTTGGATTCGCTCAACGGTATCTCGGGCGATCTGGATAGTGCCGTAGACGGTCTGACTGACGCATCCGGTTCGCTGGCAAAGGGCCTCTCCAAGGCTGCAAAGCTGGTCAACAAAGCTTCCGATCAGCTGGGTGAGGCGTCGGACAAGATTAGCGCTTTCAAGGACGAGCTCGACGGTGCCCTTATGTCGGACGATCTGGCCACGATCAAGACGATGATCGGTAATGATCCCGAGGGTTTGGCCGTGTCGCTTTCCGGCCCCGTCGCACTTGATCGCAAGCCGGTCTATCCGATCCGCAACTACGGTTCGGCCATGGCGCCGTTCTACACGATTTTGTCGCTGTGGGTGGGCTCGATTGTTCTGGCGGCCATGATGAAGGTCTCGGTTGACGATGAGCTTATCAACGAGCTCATTCCCGTGCGCCTGCACGAGATTTACCTGGGCCGTTATCTGTTCTTTGGCGGTCTGGCCTTGCTGCAGGCAACACTCGTGTGCGCGGGCGATATTCTGTTCTTTGGCATCCAGTGCGACAACCCGCTGCAGTTTGTGCTGGCGGGCTGGGTCGCGAGCCTCGTGTTCTCCAATATCGTCTACACGCTTACGGTATCGTTTGGAGATATCGGCAAGGCCCTCGCCGTCGTGCTGCTGGTCATGCAGGTCGGCGGTTCGGGCGGTACGTTCCCCATCGAGATGACCGGTCCCGTGTTCCAGGCGATCTACCCGTTCCTGCCGTTTACCCACGGCATCAACGCCATGCACGCCGCCATGGCCGGCGCCTACCATATGGAGTACTGGATTGAGCTGGGTATTCTGGCGAGCTACCTGATTCCGTCGCTGGCCCTGGGCGTCGTCTTCCGCCGTCCGGTCATCAAAGCCAACGACTGGATTATCGAAAAGCTTGAAAGTACTAAATTAATCTAGCGCAACAATGTAAACGCCGTCGGAACATCGAGGCCTTCCAACCCGATGCTTTAGCGTAGTGAATTGCGTGGGCTGCTTGGTTGTTGCTACAGTAGCGGGGCGTGCCGGGGGTCCGGCGCGCCCCGTTTTTATTTGACCATGAGGCGGCACGCAGCCATACGCGTGCGGACACCACGCCCAGATTGAGTGCGAGGATGTTCCATGGCCCAATACGCTGCCAACGAAATCGAAAACTTGCCCGATAGCCCAGTAGCCCGTGAGGATTTGGGCGCGGGCGGTATTCCCCGTGGCGCCGGCGCACGCTCTCCGTTGTTCTGGAAGGTTCTGCTCCTTTCGGTGGCGGTCATCTGGGGCTACTCCTTTACCACTATGAAGGACGCACTCGGCACCATTCCGGTGTTCGCGCTGCTCTATGTACGTTTTCTGCCCGCAGCGTTGGTCATGTTTGCCGTCTTCCACAAGCGCATCATCGCGCACCTCAACGCTCGCAACCTGATCGTTGGCCTGAGTATGGGCGTGCTCATGTGGGCGGCTTATGCGTTGCAGACGGTCGGTCTGGCACATACTACGGCGGGCAAGAATGCTTTTTTGACGGGCACCTATTGCATCCTTGTGCCGTTCGCGAGCTATTTCCTGAGCGGCGAAAAGCTCACGCGCTACAACTTGGGTGCCGCGCTGCTGTGCCTAGCGGGCATTGGCCTCGTCGCACTCGATAGCGTTGAATTCAACATTGGTGACGTCATTACGCTGGCGGGTGCGGCCTTTTTCGCCATCCAGATGGCGGTGACTGCCAAGTACGGTCGCAAAATGGACATCAACGTCATCACGTTTTGGATGTTTGTGGGCAACGGCGTGCTGAGCCTGGCAACGTCGCTGCTATTCGAGACCCAAGCGCCTCTGTCCGTGTGGACACCGAGCTTTATCAGTGCGATGGCGTTTCTCTCTGTGGGCTGCACATGCGCGGCTCTGCTCATCCAAAACGTCGGCCTGGCGCATGTCCCGGCCTCGACGGGCTCGCTGCTTCTTTCGATGGAGTCGCCTTCGGGTGTGCTGTTCTCGGTGCTGCTGATGGGGGAGGCGCTCACCTCGCGCCTGCTCGCCGGCTTCGCGCTCATCTTCCTGTCGATTATCTTGAGCGAGACTCACTTCGATTTTTTGCGTCGAAAGCCGCGCCCGCAATTGTAAACAACTTGTTGCGCTGCCCTCCCGGGGCGGCATTTTTTACGCCTCGCCCTTAAAGTAGTACCTTGCACTTTACGCTATCAAAGTGCTTGCTGCAAAAACGATACTGGAGGGCATCTATGGCACCAGCTTTGTCCGATCTTCAACCGCAATCAGCGCCCAAGGCCACCGCAGCGGCGCAGACCGCTATCGGTGACGGTCTTGTTGCAGAAGCTCAGGCTTTTGCAGACGAGCTCGCTGCGTGGCGACACGATCTCCACCAGATGCCCGAGCTGGGTAATAGCCTCCCACAGACCTCTGCGTATATCCAAGCGCGCTTGACCGAGATGGACATCCCATTTGCCACGCTCGTTGATGGTTCCTGCGTTGTGGGCCTTGTCGGCGCCGGTGCCGCCGCGGCCCGAGGCAATGGCGTTTGCACGGACGAACAGGCCGGTGCGGTCATCATGCTCCGTGGCGACATGGACGCCCTGCCCGTTGCCGAGGAGTCGGGCGAGCCTTTCGCCTCTACGAACGGCTGCATGCACGCATGTGGACACGATATGCACGCAACGGCGTTGCTTGGAGCGGCGCGCCTGCTCAAGGCCCGCGAGTCCGCGCTTGTTGATGCCAACGCCACGGTTAAGTTGCTGTTCCAGCCGGGCGAGGAAACCTTTGAGGGTGCCCGCGCCGCCATCGCCGACGGTCTGCTTCAGAACCCGCGTCCTCAGGTCGCCTTTGCCATGCATGTCAATAGCCAGTCGCCGCTTGGCCTGGTGCTCTACGGCAGTCCGGCGCTCTCGGGCGTGTACGGTTTTCGCATCACGCTTCAGGGCAAGGGCGGCCATGGCTCGAGCCCCGAGATCTGCATCGACCCCATCACGGCCGGCGTGCACGTGCATCTGGCACTTCAGGAGCTTATCGCTCGCGAAGTGCCGGCGGCCAAGGAGGTCGCGCTTACCGTTGGCAAGTTCGCCGGCGGTCAGGCCGCAAATGTCATCCCTGATACTTGTGTGCTCGAGGGAACGCTGCGTGGCTTCGATGTCGAGCTCATGGAGCACCTCAAGGCCCGTATCGCGGAGGTCGTCAAAGGCGTTGGCACGACCTATCGTACGCCGGCGACTATTGAGACGCTCTCGGATGTTCCCCCACTCGTACTCGATGACGATATGACGCAGGCGTCGCTTGGCTACGTGGGCGCGGTGCTGCCCAAGTCCGCCTTCCTGCCGCTGTTCCACGCCATGGCGAGCGAGGACTTCGCGTTGATCTCGAGCGAGATCCCGAGTGCGTACTTTACCGTGGGCGCTGCCGTGACTGATACGGACGAGCATTTTGCTCAGCATCATCCCAAGGCACGTTTTAGCGATGCCGAGCTTCCCCTTGGCGCCGCGGCTTATGCTGCCGTCGCTTTGGGCTATATCGCTGACCACAAGGAGTAATCCATAGCCCAGCAGCATAAATTCTTCCCCGGTTGGCTCGTCGTGGCCTCCGGCTTTGTCATCATGGCCACGGTCGTTATCGCCAAGATTTCGCTCGGCGCGATTTGTGACCGTTTTGGCCTGCGCTTTGGCAATATCCTTGGCTCCGTTGCGTGCATTATCGCCTGTGTGGCGTTGTGCTTCCCGACGACGGACCTCGGTCCCATCGTGGCCGCGGTGAGCTTTGGTATCGGAACGTGCATGGGCACCATCACGCCTACCATCGCCGCGTCCAAGCAGTTTGGCATGGCCGACCTCGGCAAGGTCACGGGCACTATTACCTCGCTCGAGATGGTCGGCGGCACCGTGGGCGCCATTGTCTCGGGCGTGCTGTTCGATGTCACGGGCTCCTTTGCGAGCACCTGGATTGTGTGCCTGGCGTGCTCCGTGGTCATGCTTGTGTTCCTGCTAGCATCCGAGCCTATCGCCGCCAAGTTGCGCGCGAGCGTGGCGGGGGAGTAGATAGGCCAAAGCGCATTGCCGCTTGTCCGCTTCGTCCGTGGCTACCGCGGCGGCGCGTCTGGCCGAACGAGCCCCCATA
>CAJMNP010000092.1 GCA_905214895.1 uncultured bacterium
GGAGCAACGTCAAGTCCGTGACGTACAAGGACAAGGACGACGCGCTGGCCGAGTACACGAGCAAGATGTCGGGTAACGCCGACGCCACCATGAGCGCGCTCGACGGTCAGAACCCGCTGCCGGCTTCGTTTGCCATCGAGATGGACGATCCGTCCATAGTCGAGAGCACGGCCCAGAAGCTCAAGAAGAACGCCGATTTTCAGAAGATCGCGGACGACGGCGACGTTAACGCGAGCGTTCTGTACGGCCAGGAGGAAGTGAGCCGTCTGTTCCAGGTGACGAACTACATCCGTATCGCCGCTGTGGTGCTCGTTGGCCTGCTGACCTTTATCGCGTTCATCTTTATCAACAACACGATTCGCCTGTCCATTACGGTGCGTCGTCGTGAGATCGCGATCATGCGTCTGGTGGGCGCAAGCAACGGCTTCATTCGCGGGCCGTTCATTACCGAGGGCGTGCTGCAGGCCATTTTGGGCTCGCTGCTTTCCATCGGCGTGCTGGAGCTGCTTCGTAACCTGATGGTTCCGCGTCTGCAGGAGAGCATCGGCTGGATGTCGTTTGCGCTGCCGATGCAGTACTACCTGGTGACCTACGCCGCGCTGATTTTGGTCGGCGTCATTATCGGTCTCTTTGGTTCCGCCATCGCCATGCGCCGCTATCTGCGCGTGTAGGCGTGCTTGGAATTCGTTCCTTCAACGGGTCGTTCCTTTCCAGGGGCGACCCGTTTTTTGTCCCCTAGGGATCATTTGGGTAGACTCTTGGGGTGTAAACGGCCATCGATAGTAAGGAGGCGCCATGGGGCGCAATAACAAGCATAAGCGTGGAGCTCGCAATAAGCGCGGGCCGGTGCGCAGCGAGCGTCGCCCGAGTCTGACCGGACGCGTGCAGCTCCATGAGCATAGCGCCTACGTTGTAACCGAAAACGGCGACTACAAGGTCATGGGCCGCGGCAAGCGCGAGATTATGGACGGCGATACCGTTGCCGTGAGCATTAAGAACAGCCCGCATGGCGAGCGACGCGCCGTAATCGAGGGCGTCGTCGAGCGTGCGGCCATTAGTGTGGTGGGCACGTATCAGACCGCCGGCCCGCTCGGGGTGATCGAGCCGCTTGATTCTCGCCTTAAGGCCGATTTCTTTATTCTGCCGGAGGACACCTCGGCGGAGCGCTTGGGCGTTCATCCGGGTGATGCGGTCGTCGCGCGCATTCTGACATATCCGACACGCCTGGAATCGGGCACCGTGACGATCGAGCGCCGTATTGGCGGCGATGATGCGCCCGATTTGGGCGTTCAGTATGTGATGGCGCGCTATGGCTATACCGATACGTATCCCGAGGCCGCGCAAGCCGAGGCCGAGGCACTTTCGCTCGATGTGGCCTCGGCACTCAAGGACCCACTCCGCCGAGACCTGCGCGACCGCTTTGTCATTACGATTGACCCAGTCGACGCGCGCGACTTTGACGACGCCATCTCGCTGGAGCGCACGCCCGAGGGTGGCTACAAGCTGGGTGTCCATATCGCCGACGTTTCGCACTATGTCGCCTGGGACGGATATATCGATCTGGAAGCCCGCCATCGCACGACGTCGGTGTATCTTGCCGATCGCGTGCTGCCCATGTTGCCCGAGCGCCTGTCGAACGATTTGTGCTCGCTGCGTCCCGACGAGGACCGCCTGGCGTTTACCGTCGACATTGAGCTCGACGCGCAGGGTCGCGTGCGCCATTACGATCCCTATCTCAGCGTGATCCGTTCGCGCGTTCGCATGGACTACGACGGCGCCGAGGCGCTGCTGGTACGTGCCGGTGCGGCGGAGTATTCGGTGCTGGAGGGTGCCGCCGAGGATGTTGCCGCGGTTGAAGCCTCGCGCGAGGAAGCGCTCGAGCGCGGGCTTGCGTGCGAGGAAACCGCTCGCGGCTATAGCGTCGACTTGGGGGATTTCCTCGTAGCTGCCAACGAGCTCGCCGAGCTTCGCCGTCGTATTCGCCGTGCGCGCGGTTCGGTCGACTTTGATACGGCCGAGATCCGTGCGCTGTTGGACGGGGACGGTGTGCCCGTGCAGATCGTGGCCCGTGAGCGCTCGTGCGCCACGTCGCTGATTGAGGAAGCCATGCTGCTGGCCAACGAGTGCGTGGCGGAGTGGCTGGCCGACCGCGATATCGAGGCCTGCTATCGCGTGCACGACGATCCCAGCCCCGACAGCCTGCACGGTGCCGCCGTGGCGTTGGCACAGCTGGGTATCATCGATGGCCGTCGCGCGTCCGGCATTGCTCTGGGAAGCCCCGACGAGCTGCAGGCGGCGGTTGACTCCGCAGCCGGTACGGCCAACGCACCGCTCGTCAACACGTTGCTACTGCGCAGTATGCAGCGCGCACTGTACAAGCCGCGCAACGAGGGCCACTTTGCGCTTGCCGCGCCGTGCTATTGCCACTTTACGAGTCCCATTCGCCGTTATCCCGACCTGGTGGTACATCGCGTACTCAAGCTGCAGCTGGCCTACGAGCGGCTGGGCGGCAAGGACGCCTTGGTGCGTACGTCGCGGCTGATCGGTAAGGGCCGCGAGTCCCTGCCGCGCATCCTGCCGCAAATCTGCCGCGCGTGCAGCGATGCCGAGCGTGCGGCCGACGCCGCCAGCCATGCGACGCAAAAGATCAAGATCGCCCAGTACTACGAGGACCGCCTGGGTGAGCGCTATGCCGGAACGATCTCGTGGGTCAGCAGCATGGGCCTCTTTGTGCGCCTGGATCTGACACAGGTTGAGGGTTTGGTTTCGATCAAGAGTCTGGGCAACGAGTGGTTCGAGTTTGATGAGGATGCGCTCACGCTCACGGGCGCCGACACGGGGACTCGCTATGAGCTGGGGCAGCGCGTGATCATCGAGGTCTCGCGCGTCAACACCACGCGCGGGCACTTGGATTTCAGGCTTATTCATTAGCCGGAATTTGCTGATTGATAGAGAACGGGGCGGTCTTTTGGGGCCGCCTTTTTGTGGCGCATCAATCGTCTTGCCGCCCGCGCGCTTGCGTCTTCCGCCTGCTATTGGGGAGATAAAACCTACCAAAATAAACCTGTTCCCTTTTGGGAGGTTTACGAGAGAGCGGGGATGAGATGACAACGGTGTACGGGTATGCGCGGGTGAGCTCGCGTGATCAAAATCTGAATCGGCAGCTGGATGCGCTGGGCGCCTATGGCGTGGAACCGGCGAATATCTTTGCCGATCATGCGAGCGGCAAGGACTTCGATCGACCGCGGTATCGCGAGCTGCTGTGCGCGTTGGATTCCGGTGATGTGCTGGTGGTGCTTTCCATTGACCGGCTGGGCCGAAACTACAGCGAGATCCTCGAGGAATGGCGGTGCATAACCAAAGAGCTCGGCGCCGCCATCGTGGTGCTGGACATGCCATTGCTCGACACGCGCGCCAGAGACTGTGGTGGGTCAGACGTGACGAGTGCCTTGATTGCCGATATTGTTTTGCAGCTGCTGAGCTATGTGGCGCAGGTGGAGCGCGAGAACATTCATCGGCGCCAAGCCGAGGGCATTGCGGCGGCGCGAGCGCGCGGCGTGCGCTTTGGCCGGCCCCGCAAGCCTTGTCCTCCGCAATTCGAGCTGGTGCGCGTTACCTATGAGGCGGGTGATATCACGCGGAGTCAGGCGGCAAAGCGGCTAGGCGTGTGCGTGGGGACCTTCGATCGCTGGATGCGCGAGATGGAGTAGGGGCGCCACGGCCCTTTGGCGCCCCAATTCGAACATTTTGGATTTCGCTACGGAGACAACTGCATTTGGGGGTACACTCGCTGCTACTCAAAAAATGACGGAGGTTAGCCCTTGGCGCGTGTGAAGCACATAGTCGGATGGATTTCGGTTGTCCTGCTGGTCGTGACGCTGACAAGTATTTGGATACTGACGGAGCAAAACGTGGTGCAGACGTCGTCGCTCAGCGAGTCCACTGCGCGCGTGGTGGAGGGTCGGGCCGCGGACGTGCGGCCCGACGTCGCGCAGGAGTCCCAGGCGGGGGATGCCGTCGAGGGCGCGGATTCAACGACTGCCACCGTTCATCCCGACCCGCTTGCGCCCATTCGTCTGTGGATGGGTGCCAACATTCGTCGCGTCGCACATACCGTTGAGTTCTTCTTTGTCGGACTGTTTGCTTCGGCGATAGTGGCATGCCTGGACGAGTGCCTGCCATGCGCACGATTCCGGTACGTACTCGCTGCGCTCTTTTGCGCCGTCTGCTCTGTCGGTGACCAAGTGCACAAGATCTTTGTTCCTGGTCGTCATTTCGACATGATCGACCTGGGCTTCGATGCCGCGGGCTATGTCACCGCCATGCTGTTGGTATTGCTGGTCTCCGCATGGGTGCACCACGTGACGCGCCCCATCGGCGCCCATGCGAGGCGCTAACCGGTAACAAACCCGTTTCTGATCATGCGACCTCGTTGAATTATTTTGTGTCGCGCGTATTTCCGAGCGGTCGGATTTGAGGGGCGAGC
>CAJMNP010000093.1 GCA_905214895.1 uncultured bacterium
GCGGATCATCGTCTTGCGGCTCGGCGACTCCGGTGCGGACAATGCCGCCGCCACCCGCCATGGACATGGAAGCGGGCGCCACGGCAGACAGGATCTCCTCGTGGTAGTCGGGCTCGCTCTGCGACTTAACGAACTCGACAATCTCGTTGATTTCGTCGTCCGAGACAAAACAGCCCTGGATACGGCGGGGCTTGCCCCAGTCAACCTTTGAGAACAGCATGTCACCCAAGCCGGTGAGCTTTTCGGCACCCATCTGGTCGATGATGACGCGGGAGTCGATACCCGTTGCGACGTTGAAGGCGATACGGTTGGTAATATTTGCCTTGATGAGACCCGTCACCACGTTAGAGCTCGGACGCTGAGTCGCCACGATAAGGTGGATACCGGCGGCACGGCCCAGCTGGGCGATACGCACAATCGACGCCTCGACGTCCTTGCCGGCAACCATCATCAGGTCCGAAAGCTCGTCGATGATGATGACCAAGTAGGGCATCTTTTGCGGCGGGTTATCGTAATGCTCAAACTCGCCGGCGGCCTGCTTTTCGTTATAGGTCGAGATCTTGCGCACGTTCAGGCGCTCGAAGACCTTCAGGCGGCGCTCCATCTCGGACACCGCCCACTGCAAGGCGCTCGCGGCCTGCTTGGGCTCGGTCACTACGGGCACGTAAAGATGCGGCAGGCCGTTATAGCCTGCGAGCTCGACGCGCTTGGGGTCGACCATGATCAAGCGAACGTCCTCGGGGAGCGCGCGCATGAGCAGGGTCGTGATGATGGAGTTGATCATGACCGACTTGCCGGAACCCGTGGTACCGGCGATCAGCAGGTGAGGCATCTTGGCGAGGTCGGCGACGACCGGCGTGCCCTCTGCATCGCGGCCAATGGCAAGCTCAAGCGGACCGCCCTTAACATAGGGCAACACGTCGCCCAAGTTGACGTTCTGACGCTTGCGATTGGGAATCTCGATACCCACGAGCGAGGTGCCGGGAATCGGCGCAAAGATACGCACGGACTGAGCAGCAAGCGAAAGCGCGATGTCGTCCTCAAGGCTCGAAATCTTGCTCACGCGCTCGCCCTCGCCGGGCTGCAGCTTAAAGGTCGTCACCGTGGGGCCGGCAATCCAGCCGACAACGCGAGCGCTACGGCCAAACTCAAGCAGCGTGGACTGCAGCGACTCGGCGGTCTGTTCCAGCTCCTTGTCCGAAGACGCAGCAGAAGCGGACTGAGGGTTTGCATGCAGGATTTCGAGCGGCGGAAGCTTAAGGCCGTCCTCTTCTTCGCCCTCGTTATCCGCGGAGGCATTGTCCGCTCCCCCATCGCTCGAAGTAGACGCCTCGACAGCGCCCGCGACAGCCGAATCGGCAACCTTGGGATGCTTGAGGAAATCAGGAATTTGAGGGGCGGCCGAGACGGGATTCACGGCGAACGGCGGCTCGGACTCGTCGACCTTGTCCGGATCGTCTTCCATCGAAAGTTGACCGGTCACCTGGCCGCGCTTGGCATGGCGGCGCGGCAGCAAGGTGGTTTTGGCAGTCTCGAGCGGGGACTCATCATCCTCGTCATCACCCTCGGTAAGCTCAATCTCGCTCTCGGACCAAGACGGGTCGGGCTCACTCGTATTGAGCTTGGGAGCCGTCTTGCCTTTCTTGGCATGACGACGCGGCAGCAGCGTCGTCTTAGCATGCTCGGCCTCCACGGCATCGGACACGTCGACAAACGGATCCTCGTCTTCGTCGTCATCGTCCAGAACCTGGTCCGCATCGTTGCCCATGACCGTGGTCACAGCAGCATCGGAGCCCTTTTGACGAAGAATGCTCAGGTGCGGACGGGCAACGCCGGGCACCGACAGAGCTTCGTCGTCACCCCACGGACTCGCGTTGACGTCGGCACGACGGCGCTCGGCAAAATCGGCCGCACGGTCGCGGGCAGAGCGCAAAACGCCGCCCACCGAAAAGCCGATGATGACAAAGCCGACGACAGCCAGACCCAACAGGACCACCATCGCGATAGGCTTACCCAGGGCATTCTGCAGCGCACTCGCAATAAACGCACCGATGTAGCCACCCGAGGCGGACAGGTTTTGCGGCGTGAACATAAGGTCGCACGAGTCACTCGTACCCGGCACCATCAGCGAAAGAATGGAGACGACGGCGATAAAGACCACGGCACCGCCCGCAACAGAGCGCACGTTGAGCGGCGAGTCCTCGCCTAAAAAGAGCGTGGCGGCAAACAGCAAAATGACGATCGGCAGCACGTAGGCGCCCAGACCAAAGCCCAGGTGGTAGAAACCGGCAACCGCAGCCGTAACGGGTGCGGTCGCCGGCGAAATCACGGCGATGAAGGACGCAATCGCCAAAACAGCAATGACCACGCCGGCGATATCGCGGTTGGCCGAAGGCTCGACCAGGGGCTCAAAATCGTCGAACTCGACCTCGTGGCCCTTATTGGCACGAAGATGGGAACCGGCACCCTTAGCAGATGCCGGTTGGTTGTTGGCTTTATTGCCTTTGGCGTTTTGTGCAGATCCGCGCGCCAAACTAAACCTCCATGACGACCGGGATGATCATCGGACGGGTGCGCGTACGGCTCCAGATAAAGTTAGAGAGCGAGTCGCGCACGGCCTTGCGAATGGCATCGGAACCGCTGCTCGTAAAGCTGAACTTGCCCTTCTCGATCGTCTTCATGATGGACGCCGAGGCGTCCTCGGAGAACTGGTCGTCGATGGCAAAGGAGACGCCGCGGCCCGAGAACTCGATGGCCTCGATCTTCTTGTGCTTGAGCGAAACGATAGCGACAGCAGTGACCATACCGTCGTTGGCAAGCTTCTGACGATCGCGCAGAACGATGGGGTCGGTATCGCCGATACGCAGTCCGTCGACGTAGACGACGCCAGACTCGACGGGCGTACCGCGCTTAACGATACCGCCGCGCATCTCGAGCGTATCTCCGTTGTCGAGGATAAAGATATGATCGTCCTTGAGGCCCATCTTACGAGCAAGCTGGGCATGGGCGCGCAGATGCACGGCCTCGCCGTGGACCGGCATAAAGTACGTAGGCTTGGCCATGGCCATCAGGAGCTTGAGCTCCTCCTGGCTACCGTGACCCGAGACGTGAACAAGGGCGCGGTTCTTATCCCACACGTCGCAGCCAAGCTTGGCGAGACTGTTGACGACCTGCTGAACGGCCTTCTCGTTACCGGGGACCGGCGTTGCCGAGAGGATGACGGTATCGCCCTCATGGATGGAGAGCGTCTTGTGCTCGCCGTTGGCCATGCGTGAAAGGGCTGAAAGCGGCTCGCCCTGCGAACCGGTGCACATGACGACGATCTTGTCGTCAGGCAGGTTGTCAATATCGAAGGCATCGATGATATCGGCATCATCGATGTTGAGGTAGCCCAGCTCGCGCGCCACACGGGTGTTGGTGAGCATGGAACGACCGGTCACGACGACCTTGCGGCCGCACTTGCGGGCGGCGTCGCAGATCTGCTGCAGACGATGGATGTGGCTCGAGAACGACGCGACGAACACGCGGCCCGGAGCATTCTTGATGGCATGCAGCAGATTGGGGCCAACCTCGGCCTCGGACTTGGTAAAGCCGGGGACCGTGGCGTTGGTGGAGTCGGACAGCAGCAGGTCGATGCCCTGCTTGGCAAAGCGGCTGATAGCGGCATAGTCGGGCGTGACGCCGTCGATGGGCGTCTGGTCGAGCTTAAAGTCGCCGGTGTGCATAACGGTACCCTGGTTGGTGCGGATGAACACGCCCAGAGCGCCCGGGATGGAGTGCGTCATCGAGAAGAAGTCGAGCGAGATGCCACCCAGATTGACGTGGCTGCCACCCTTGACCTCACGGAACTTGGGTGCACGAATGCGGAACTCGGAGAGCTTGCCCTCGATAAACCCGAGCGTCAGCTTGCTCGAGAAGATGGGCACCTTGTTGTTGAGATCCTGCAGCAGATACGGAAGCGAACCGGTATGGTCCTCGTGACCGTGAGTAACGACGATGCCGCGGAGCTTCTCCTCGTTCTCCAGAACGTAGGTGTAGTCGGGAAGTACCAGGTCGATACCGGGCTGCGAGTCGTCGGGGAACATGAGGCCAGCGTCGACAAGCACCATGTCGTCGCCGCACTCGAAGACCGTCATGTTCTTGCCGATGCCATCAAGGCCGCCGAGCGGGATGATCTTCAAGGGAGATGTTTTTTTAGCTGCCATAGGTGAGTGTTGTTTCCTTTCTTCGAAACGGGTCTGGAACAACCGGCGGGGCGCTTCTGGCAAACCGACCGCCGGGCACATACAACAAAGCATCGCAGAGTCGATGCAGTAACCATAGTATGATACCCATTTGCACAACAACAGACCACCCATGCATCAAAGCCCCATCTGAACCCGTCTATCCCGCCGGTCTGGTCTCAGCGGGCCCGGCACGGGCTAAGTTTCCTGCTCTACAGTCCTGCGCAAGACGGAAAGCACATTAAGTGCTTTCCTTTGCGTG
>CAJMNP010000094.1 GCA_905214895.1 uncultured bacterium
TTGTCTTTGGCCATCCCGAGTACGATACCGACACGCTGCGCCTGGAGTACGAGCGCGACGTGAAGCGCGGGCTCAACCCCCAGGTGCCGGCGCATTACTTCCCAGGTGACGACCCCGCTGCCGAGCCGCGCAACGTCTGGCGCAGCCAGGCTCAGCTGCTCTACACCAATTGGCTCAACTACTACGTCTACCAGACCACGCCCTACGACCTAGCCCGCGCCGGCGAGGAGCACTAGGCTGTCGGGAGGTACGCTGGCATTTAGGCGCTGACGATGTTGGGCAGCGGCAGGTCGTGGGCGTCGGTGGGAACGTGTTCGACGCGCTGTTCGTCAAAGGCGATGCCGGTGATTTGGCATGCGGGCGAGAGCATGGGCAGGTAGCGGTCGTAGCAGCCGCCGCCGTAGCCCAGGCGCGCGCCGGTGCGGTCGAAAGCTACGAGCGGCACGACAACCATGTCGAGCTCGGCGGCGGGCACGATGGGGAAGTGGTCGCTGTCGACGTCCGTGGCTGCAAAGGCCCGCGTAGGGTGGGCGATAAACGGGGCCTCGGACGCATCGCCGGCAGAGACTGCCCGCATGCACATGCACTGGCCACAAGCTATGGCGTCTGTTGCCGAGAGCATGCACGGATAGGCCACGCGCCAGCCACGCGCGACGGCCGCGGCGGCAAACGCGGCTGGGTCGACCTCGGAACCCATGGCGGCATAGACGGCAACGGTGCGCTGGCCCGCAGCGCCGCTGGACTCCAGCAGCTCAACAAGCCGCGCGCATACAACAGCAGACTTCGCCGCCCGAACATCCAAATCAATAGCATCGCGCCGAGCAATCACCGCCCGCCGCAACTCAGCCTTATCCATCCCAGCCTCATCTCCCAAACCTACCAAAAAGGGACAGGTTTATTTTGGCAGGTTTTATCTGGGCAAACGCGATATGGGCAGTAAAGCCACCGCAAATATGCCTGTGAACTGCTCCCTTTGTGGTTGTTTGGGCCTATGCGTTAATGCTATAACGCCGCAGCGATTGCTTCAGTCACAAACTTATTGAGTGACTCACCCTTCTTTGCCGCTGCCAGCGCTGCTTGCTTGTGGAGCTCAGAGCCCGTTCTTACGTTGAACGAGCCCTTAAAAGCCCGCTCGGGTTCCTTGCCCTTCTCGGCGCAAAACTCAAGGTAATCGTCGACGGCGTCGTGGAAGCATTGCTCCACTTCTTCAGCCGTGGAGCCTTCAAATACGATTGCGTCCCTAATGCCGGTGACCATACCTGTTAGCACATGCTGTTCGGCATCGAACTCGACTGGGGCGAAATAACCCTTGTATGCCAAAACGTTACTCATGACTACCTCCGACATCTTGCAGAAATCGAACGATGTTTCGAATGGTCCCCGCTGTCAATTCGTCAGATGGATGTGGCGCGTGCATTACGAACATCCTGCCATCTGATGGCCTGTAGAAGCGAATGCGCGATCCGGACGTCTTGCCTTTGTTGTCCATTTCAAAGCCATATGAAGCCATGACTTTTAAAAAATCGGTATACCGATACGTCGAAGGGCAGCTAAGCAGTTGGGCGATGAGTTTATCGGTCCGAGTCATCCCGCCTCACATTCTGCAACTATATCCTAGTTGCAATTTAGGTTCGATGCAAGCATCCCTACTATAGAACATATGTACGTATGGAACAAGTGTTCGAACTACCACGAAGATGCCTGTCCCTTTTGTGATGGTTTGGGCTGAATGTTGCGCAACAAGGGCTGCATTTTTGGGTTTACCTTCATGGTGGAAAGAATGCACCGAAAGGAGCCCGCCATGTTTTGTCGCTCGTGTGGCACGCCGCTTGTCGACGACGCCCTCTTTTGTCCCGTATGCGGCGCACCCGTAGCACCCGACCAGGTCGCGGCCACGCAGCAACCCCAGCCTGCCGCGCCCGCTCCCCAGCAATACGTGCCCGCGCAGCAGTCCGTGCGGCGAAAGCGTTCCAAGAAGCCCCTCATCGCCCTCGCCGCGGCACTTGTCGTGGCGGTGGGCATCGGCGGTGGCGCGCTGTTCTACTTCACCCAGATTGCGACCACCCCAATTGACGAAAAGACCTTCCCGGATAGCGGCATGCGTGCGCTTGTCTCGACCAAGTACGACACTAACGGTGACGGCCGTATTTCGCGCGACGAGGCCAAGGCGGTGACATCGGTCGAGCTGGACGGCATCGCGTCGACGCAGGGTCTGGGCAAGGTGTTCCCCAACGTTACCAGCGTGGAATACGGCGACGACAAACTTGTCAACCTAGACCTTTCGGGTTGCGGAGACCTTAAAACCGTCGAGCTTAACTCGGCGAGTAATGTCACCGTCGTTAACCTGGACGGTTGCGACAAAATCGAGAAGCTCGACCTCAAAAATGCCGAAAACCTTAAAAGCATCGACCTTTCGGGCAAAAAGAAGCTCGCCACGTTGGCACTGCCGCAGGATACGAAGGTTAGCGGCATTAAGGACACACAACTTGACGAGCTGTGGCTGCCGATGTCCTATGAAGGCACCGATAAATCGGACCAGTACGGCGATATCTACGAGATCGAGCGTGACGAGAACGGTTACGTCACGGGCTTCACGTCTGCCGTCAAGCAAGGCGGCGGCGTAAGCTACAGCGTTGAACACGACGAGACGCATCGCATTTCGGAGATTGAGGAAGATCTGGCGGGCGGTTACGAGAACGTCAACACGTTTACGTACGACGCCGACGGTAACGTCACGCGCATCGACTGCGATGCCGACATTAGCGATTCGTCGAGCACCACGACGTTTACCTACGACGCGGACGGAAACCTGATCAACAAGACGACCCATGCGGGTTACGGTGAGAGCGCGAGCACGTATATTTATCAGGACGGCAACATGGTGACCAACACCGATACCAGCCCGGCCAATCCTCGGACGGTCGTGTATTCGTACGGATACGATAAGGATCGCGTGACGTCCTTTACGCTGGACTGCCAGGGCGACACGGTGGGAACTACGTGGACAATCACCGCAGGCTACGAGTATGACAAGGACGGCAACATCTCGCGTATCTCGCCTGTGGCATATGACTCGCACGGCAACGACTACGGCTCGCTGAACTCGTACGCAGCGGTGGATTATTCGTACAGCGACGGAAAGCTCGACAGGATCGATTCCGAGCGCGGCGGCTATGCGGAGTTCTATTACGACGAGCACGGCAACCTGACGTCGGTCGACGAGTATGCCGGTCGCGGTTCGGATGCCGAGTTTGAGTTTGAGCACGAGGTCGAGTACCAGCGCTACTTCTGCAGCAAGCACGAGAAGAACAAGCCGGAGGAGTGGATTCGTCTGGATGCAGAGTACAACGTCGACCAGGGTAGCTGGAGCAACGATTCCGACTATGGTCGCGAATGCTTTGCAACCATGTACAAGCTCGATCCGCTGGCGGCCAGGCTGAACCCGTTTATCAAGTAGCAGCCCACTCGCAAACCATCCAAAGGGGACAGACGCCTTTGGGTGGTTTTTGCTGAAGGGCGGGTGTCTGCGACGGTTTATCTCGATCTGTAACAGTAACTCGGCAAAAATGGGCTTAGCTGTTACAGATTGAGACAATGAGCTGGTGCCGTTCGGGAACGTCTCGATCTGTAACATCTGGAGCCGATATTGCCGCCTAGATGTTACAGATCGAGACAAAACTGGTGGGACGGTCTGAGCTGGCCCGCCCAAGCGGCGGAAAAAGAAAAGGTAGATTTTAGGCATGTCCCAAAAATCTACCTTTGTGGTTAGCCCAGCAGGTCGACGACGTTAAAGCCGGCATTGCTCTTGGCGATGACGTCTCGGCCGCCAAAGACGCAGGTGGGCGACACGGCTGCGATGCGCGTCACATCGGCGCCGAGCGAGCGCAGCTCACCGGGCGTGGCGGCGAGCATCTGGGCGCGACGCTCCTCGCGCGCGTGCGGATCGAGCCCAGCCAGGTAGGTCGTATTGCGGCGCTTGGTGAGCGCGTACGGCTTCACGGGCGCGTCCATGCCGCTCACGCAGCTCACGATAAAGCCCTCGAATGCGGCCTCGTCGGGCTCAAAGCTGCCGAGCCATGCGCCCGCGCGTTCCACGCGCTCAATCGAAGGATCGACCGCCGGGTCGCGGTAGGTGTAGAACGCCGTCTGACGCTCACCGGCCGCGCGGAATCCGCAGCCGTACGCACCGCCCTTCACGCGGATCTCGTTCCACAGGTAGTCGTAGGAGAGCGCGTTGGCAGCTACGGCCCAAGCGCCCGTCACGTCGATGCCCAGGCGACGCGGGTCGCACGCGCTTGCCGCAAAGCAGATGTCGCTGGGGATAACGAACGCCTCGTGACGGTCGTGCGGCTCCGGCACCACGAGCGTGCCGCTGGCAGCGCCGTCGCCAGCGCCAAGCCCCAGGTCGCCCGCGGCATCCCAGTACGCGTCAAAGTCCTCGTCGCTGCCGGTAAAGCTCG
>CAJMNP010000095.1 GCA_905214895.1 uncultured bacterium
AGGTCACGAGGGTTCGAATCCCTCCTCCTCCGCCATTTTGGTTGAGAAAGCTCCCAACAATGGGAGCTTTTTTGTTATCGAAATACGTCTCGATCCCACCCTTCCCTCAAAAACGTGTACGTCACCCTCCAAAACCGACATTTTTCGACATCTTTGAAGGCTGACGTACACGTTTGGATTGAGCTCACGGGAGTGGCACTATTCGGAAGGTGCCTCTTCGTCTCGCATGCCTTTCCAGTTGCGGATAAGCGCCTTGCGTAGTTCGTTTTGCTCTCGCTGGTACCCGGTGTCGGTACAGCGAGGCATGCCGAGTGCTTCGCGAATGTTGTTCATGGCGCGGTGAAAGGCGAGCTGGCTGCCGAACTGAGCCGAAGTGAGCGTAACGATTCGATATCCCATTTGGGAGAGAACGGCCTCTCGCTCCGCATCTGCTCCTTTGCGTTCGAACTCATCGTGAAAGCCGCCCTTATATTCGATACCGAGCTTCCTGCGCTTGTAGGTAACGAGCCCATCGATTTTGAGTGTTCGAGCTTTGGCGCAATGCCAGAGACGTTGAGGGATCTCGAGCGGTTTGTTGAGTTCGATACCTCGGATGCCAACGCCGCCTTCGCTTGTTGGGAGTGAGAGGGCGATTGCCGAAGCGGTCTCCATAGGCGAGGCCGAGCGATCGTAGATGTGCCTGAGCGCGAGCCGTGCACGTGTGGCACCGGGTTTGCCGGGATGCCGATCGAGCAGTTCGATTATTTCATCCTTGGAGGTGGTGGCTGGTTGCTCGGTATAAGGGTCGGCGGGATTGAGCCTCATGCGATAATCGCCGCAAACTTCATAGCCATATTCGAGATATTCGATCCTATCCATCCACTCGGCAGCGAGCACGAAGGTGAAGGCTTCGTCGGTGATGAAGATTCCGGGCGTCAACTCGTTAATATGCTCGTAGGGAATATTTTGTCCAAGAATGTGGCAAACGACGCCTTTGGTACGAATTCGCTCAAATTCGAATACAACCGCGATATCGATAGTCTTAAGCATATCGGACGGAATGCCGCAGTCGGTAAGGGCCTGTCGTATGCGCGCAACACGTTGCTGGGTGGAGATGCCTTGTGCACCTATCTGGTAGTCGTGCCGCGCAAGAGACTGAACTAAATTCTGGGGTGCATGATGGACAAGCCATGCGGTTTTATGCGAAATGAGAACAGGGGTGTCCATTGAGGGCCTCTCGCTCTGAGCCGGTATCCAACTCTTATGTCCGTTGAAGTGGGGAAATATACCGGATGTGAGTAAATCAACTCATTCATGCTGTGAGCTCAATCCAAACATGTACGTCAGCCTCCAAAGATGTCGAAAAATGTCGTTTTTGGAGGCTGACGTACATGTTTTGGACCCCTGGCATTCCAGCAATGCCACGCCCGCGCCCAGTCCCTACCGTTTGCCGAGCAATGGGGTCGCAATCGCCGCCAACCATGTACTATGTACGGGCATTGTCTAAACTCGCAATCAGAAGGATTCCATCTTGCCCGTCGTCGCCGCTATAACCGTTACCTCACATGCCTCGGATGCCATGGTCGCTATCCCCTTTTGGCTCGAGATGTTCGCCGTTGTCGCGGCATCGATCTCGGGCGTGCTGGTCGCGCGCGAGCATAAGCTCGACCTGGTGGGCGCGGTCGCACTCGCTGTGGTCTGTGGCCTGGGCGGCGGTCTCTTACGCGACATGACACTGCAAGTGGGCAACGTCTACATCCTCAACCAGCCAATGGCGCTGCCGCTCTCCATCGCCACGGCGGCCATCATCTACATCTTCCCGACAATCGTCGATAAACCCGAGAAACTCATTCCCCTGCTCGACATCATCTCGGTCGGCATCTACGCCGCCACCGGAGCGGACAAAGCACTGGTTTATGGCTTTGCGCCGGCCGTATGCATCATGATGGGCTTTTTCACCGCGGTGGGTGGCGGCATGTTGCGCGACGGCTTTATGGGCGTGGTTCCGGGCATTTTCCAACGCACTAACTTTTATGCCATCGCGGCCATCGCCGGATCGGCAAGCTATGTAAGTCTCGTCATGAGTGGCTTGGTCAGCAATGTCGCTGCGCTAGTCGTATGCGTTGTCGTGACCATGGGGCTGCGCTGGCTCTCGCTGCGCTTTGACATCAAAAGCCCCACAGAGGAAGACATCGCGCGCTTCTTGCATCGCAAAAAGTAGACAGCACGGCACAACCCTTCGAAATGCAACCGAGAGGTTCTTTTAGAGCGCCCGCGCGTTGGGTACCCTGTTAGATACATGTCGAGTATCTAGCGAAGGATTCACTATGCCTTACAACCTAGCACCGTCGTCCCGACACCGTAAAGTGCAGGCGCGCATCGCCCTCCTATTCGCACTGATTGCGCTTGCGCTCATCGTACTTCCCACGGCTTCGTTCGCCGGCACCGACACCGCGGGCAATGTGCTCGCAACCGAAGTTGACTCAAATCCGTCTGGCGTCGAGGGCGACCTGTACTGGGCCGGTCAAAGCCTCAACTTAGACGATGCCTCCATCGGCCGCGATATTATCGCGGCGGGCGAGAGCCTGTCGATTCGCGACTGCACCGTAGGCGGCGCCGTTCGCCTGGCGGCGCGTACCATCGATATCGCCAAAACCGCAATCGATGGCAGCGTGACGGTGGCCGGCCAGCACGTCGTTCTCAACACCGGCAGCACTGCCAACTGTTTTTATGCAGCGGGCGAGACGGTCGCCCTGCGTGGCTCTGCCAAATCGGCGGCGCTCGCCGGCGACACCGTTACCATTGACGGCACCGTCGATGGCGATGTTGAGGTTTGGGCCGACAAGCTCATCCTGGGCAAAAACGCCCGCATCACCGGCACGGTGAACGCCCACGTCTCACAGGATCCCGAGCGGGCAGAGGGCGCTCAGGTCGGGGCTCTCAAAATCGACCGAACCGAAAACGAGGACACCTCTACGGTCAACGACATTATCGGCGGCATCGTTGCCGCAGCGCTTTCCACCGGCTTTGTCGCCATCCTGCTTGAGCTTGTCTTTCCGCGCGCAACCGCCAGTGCCGCCGGCATGCTGCATCAGCGTCCCACGCCGCTGTGGGTAAGCGGTCTTCTGGGCACGGTCGCCGTCGTTCCCGCCGTCTTGTTGCTCATCATCTCGATTGCAGGGCTGTCGCTCGCCGGCGCCCTCATGTGCGGCATCATCGGCATTGCTCTGGTCTCGGCGGCATTTACGGGCACCGCGATCGCCCGCATGGTCGGACACAACCAGAACCGCTACGCCATGGCCGCCGTGGGCGGTATCGCCGCAGACGCCCTCACAGGACTTCCCCTCATCGGCGACTTCATCAGCGGCGTGGCCTTTGTCTTTATGTTCGGCTACGTTATCCAGATCATCTGGCGCAACGCCCACCTCAAGCCCCAACAGGACTCCAACACGCCAGGACTCCCCACCGCCTAGCCGCCAGCCACCACAAAAGGGCCAGGCACCTTTGTGGTGGTGCAAAGTAACCTGACCCCATTGCACCAAAAAGGGCGCCGACCATTGCGGTCGGCGCCCTTTCTTGTTGGCGGTTATAAGCCCCAGCGCTTATTTGTTGACCTGGCCGGCGCGGACGGCAGCCTTCTTGCGGTCGGTGGCGTTGAGCAGACGCTTGCGCAGGCGGATGTTCTTGGGAGTGATCTCGACCAGCTCGTCGTCGGCGATGTACTCCAGCGCCTCTTCCAGAGAGAAGGTGCGAGGCGGCACCAACTGCACGGAGATGTCGGAGGTCGAGGAACGCTGGTTGCCCAGGTTCTTGGTACGGGCGATGTTGACGACCATGTCGCCGGCCTTGCTGCGCTCGCCCACGATCATGCCCTCGTAGCACTCGGTGCCCGGCTCAACAAACAGCTGGCCGCGCTCCTGCAGCGTACCCAGGGCGTAGGCAACGGCCTTCTCGGTGGTCATGGAGATCATGGCGCCGTTCTGGCGGTTGCCGATCTCGCCGGCGTAGGGGCCGTACTCCAGGAAGGTGTGGTAGAACACGCCCTCGCCGTGGGTGACGTTCATAATACGGTTCTTAAGACCCATGATGCCGCGCGTCGGGATCTTGAACTCAAGGTGCGTCACGATGCCCGAGGTGTCCATGCTCGTCATGATGCCACCGGAGGTACCGAAGACCTCGACAACCTTGCCCGAGTACTCGTCCGGGCACTCGACAACAGCCTGCTCGACAGGCTCCAGCTTGTTACCGTTCTCGTCCTTCTTAAACAGAACGCGGGGACGACCGACCTGGAACTCAAAGCCCTCGCGGCGCATGGACTCCATCAGAACGGACAGGTGCAGAATGCCGCGGCCAGAGACCTCGACGCCACTCTTGTCCTCGAGCTCCTCGATCTTCATGGTCACGTTGTTCTCGGCCTCGTTGAACAGGCGCTCCTTGAGCTGACGGGCGCCCACGA
>CAJMNP010000096.1 GCA_905214895.1 uncultured bacterium
CGAACAGACCGATCACCGCGGTCACGCTCTTGGTGGGCATGAGCAGGCTGGTGGGGGTAACAGTAAGTCCAATGAGGCGCGTGGCGTTGAGTGTATCCACGATCGAGCGCTGGGCCGAAAGCGGGCAGTCGCCATAGCCGGGACTGAAGCGCCAGTTGCCGGCGAGTCCGTGTGCGGCGGCGTCCGTCTTGACCCGTCGGTCCATCTGCTCAACAGCAGCTTCTACATAGGCGGAGCACGCGGCATCGAGCACGGCTCCCTCTAGGGGCTGCTGGGCTCCCGTGGTTCGCAGGCGACGCTCGGCTTCCATGCCGAGGGTGCATGCCATGAGCGCGGCAAAGCGGGCGTCTTTGAGATGTCGATAGATGTCGCGACCCCGCAGCTCAACGTTGGTGCCAACCAAGCGGATGCAGGGCTCGCCCTGCTCGTCCACGCCCGTGGCATCGATGGCAAATACGCGGCGCACGCCGTGGGGCTCGATATCCAGCTCTAGGCGCTCGACCACAAGCTCAATGCGCTGCGACAGCTCGGGCTCAATCTGCTGACCGCCGTAACCCAGATACCGCAGCATCTCGGCACGGTCGACTCGGGGGCGATGGGCGGCATCGATACGGTAAAGCGCCGGCGACGCAAGGTCGGCCGGCACTTCGACAACGGTTGTATCGACGTGCGGATTTTCCATTACCCCAGGCGCTCCATAATGGTCGCGGCGATCGCAGGACGGTTCATAGTGTACAGGTGCAGGCCGTCGGCGCCGTGCTCCTTGAGGTCGCAAAGCTGGCGGGCGGCATAATCTACACCGGCTGCCTTCAGGCTCTCGGGGTCGTTCTCGTACTTGGCGAGGATCTTGATGACGGGGGAGGGCAGCGACGCGCCGCACATAAAGACCATGCGGCTGATCTGCGACTTGCCCATAAACGGCATGATGCCCGCGGTGATAGGCACGGTGATGCCGGCCTTGTCGGCAAGCTCGCGGAAGCGGTAGAAGCACCCATTATCAAAGAAAAGTTGCGTCACAAAGAAGCTTGCGCCGGCGTCTTGCTTTTGCTTGAGGTGCTCGACCGAGAGGTTGAGATCCTCGCAGGCAATGTGGCCCTCGGGGTAGGCTGCGGCGCCCACGCAAAAGCCGGCGTCGACGAGCTCGGGGATGAGGTCACGGGCGTAGGCGTAGTCGGAGGCGGGCTTGTCGTCCTCGGTCGCGCCGGCGGGTAGGTCGCCGCGCAGGGCCAGGATGTTTTCAACACCGGCGGAGCGGTACTCGTCAATCTTGGCGGCGATATCGGCATGCGTGCGGCCGACGCAGGTGAGGTGCGCCACCGAGGGCGTATCGAATTCGCTCGTAATCATATGTGCAATGGGGGCGGTGGTGGCACCGTTACCCGAGCCGCCAGCGGAACAAGTGACCGAGACAAAGCTCGGTGAAAGCTTGCACAGGTTGCCTGCCACCTCGCGAGCCGTATCGAGGGTAAGCTCACCCTTGGGCGGGAACATCTCAAACGAAATGGGCGTGGTGCCTTGGGATGCTGCCTGCTTAAAAACCTCGTCGACGCGCATATCGTGCTCCTTTAGATATTTAGTGCGATGTGTTGTAAGGATTCTACAGCACCGCTGTGCCACGGTGGAGTTTTACTCGCTATTTGGGGATACCAATCGAAAATGCTTCGCTATCGGCATTTCCTATAGCAGAGCGGTCGATGTAGGATAGGCTATATTGAATGGTATCTGATGCAAAATACCAGTTAATAGAGCCCTGTCTCAAATTGACTACCCCTAAATCATGGGGAGAGGTCTGCAATTTATACAGTTGATTGGCCATTAAGGGCAGCAGCGCCGCTGTGATGCGGTAACCTCATTGATTGGTTTCGTGACAGCAACATAACGGTAATGTTGCGGAAACACGGCGAGTCTAATCTAAGGCTCGTTCGTTAGTAATCAACACCGCATCTCACGCGGTGCCGATACGAAGGGAGTTCCGTATGGCCGAACTTACTGACCGCTTCGGGACCATGGTGTTCTCTGAGGAAGTCATGAAGGACTACCTCCCCAAGGACATTTGGAAGCGCCTTGCTGCAACCCTCGAGGACGGTGAGCCGCTCGACCTGGACGTGGCCAACGCCGTTGCCCATGCCATGAAGGTCTGGGCCATCTCCAAGGGCGCGACGCACTACGCGCACTGGTTCCAGCCGCTTTCGGGCATTACTTCCGAGAAGCACGATAGCTTCCTTGAGCCCAACCACGACGGCACCGCCATTACCAAGTTTACGGGCAAGAACCTCATCCAGGGCGAGCCGGACGCCTCCAGCTTCCCCAACGGCGGCCTGCGTGCCACCTTCGAGGCCCGTGGCTACACCGCTTGGGATCCCACCAGCCCCGCCTTTATCAAGGACGATGTCCTATGCATCCCCACGGCTTTCTGCTCTTACACGGGCGAGGCCCTGGACAAGAAGACCCCGCTGCTGCGCTCCATGACCGCGCTCTCGCGTGAGTCCAAGCGCGTTTTGGCGCTGTTTGGCAAGACCCCCAAGAAGGTCGTTCCTTCCGTGGGCGATGAGCAGGAGTACTTCCTGATCAAGAAGGACGCCTACCGCAAGCGCAGGGACCTGGTCATCACCGGTCGCACCCTCTTTGGCGCTGCTCCCTGCAAGGGCCAGGAGCTCGAGGAGCACTACTTTGGCGCGATCCGCCCCACCGTCTCGTCCTATATGAAGGATCTGGACGACGAGCTGTGGGCGCTTGGTATTCCCGCCAAGACCAAGCACAACGAGGTCGCTCCCTGCCAGCATGAGCTCGCTCCTGTCTATGGCGAGGTCAACGAGGCCATCGACCAGAACCTGGTCATGATGGAGAAGATGAAGCTCATCGCCTCCCGCCACGATCTGGTCTGCCTGCTGCACGAGAAGCCCTTCGAGGGCATCAACGGTTCGGGCAAGCACAACAACTGGTCGCTTGGCACCGAGTCCGAGAACCTGCTCGACCCGGGCGACACCCCGCTCGACAACCTGCAGTTCATCGTCTTCCTCACCGCGGTGATCGAGGCCGTCGATAACTATCAGGAGCTCCTGCGTGCCTCCGTTGCTTCGGCCGGCAACGACCACCGTCTGGGCGCCAACGAGGCTCCTCCGGCGATTATGTCCATCTTCCTGGGCGACCAGCTTACCGAGGTCGTCGAGAAGATCATCGATGGCAAGGCTTCCGTCCATGCCACGCGCGGCGTGCTCGACCTGGGCGCCGATACCCTGCCCAAGCTGATGCAGGACAACACCGACCGCAACCGCACCTCCCCGTTCGCCTTCACCGGCAACAAGTTCGAGTTCCGTGCCTGCGGCTCCGAGCAGAACGTCTCCGACTCCAACCTGGTGCTCGATGCCGCCGTGGCCAAGTCGCTCAAGTCCTTCGCCGATGCGCTCGAGGGTACGCCCGAGGATAAGTTCCAGGACGCCGCGCTCGAGTACTGCAAGAAGGTGCTGACCGATCACCAGCGCATCCTGTTCTCCGGCGACGGTTACTCCGACGAGTGGCCCATCGAGGCCGAGAAGCGCGGCCTTGCCAACAACAAGACCACGGCGGACGCCCTGCCCGCCTTTGTTTCCGATAAGGCTATCGCGCTCTTTGAGGAGACGGGCGTCCTGACCAAGGCCGAGGCTCAGTGCCGCTATGACTGCAAGCTCGAGAAGTACAACAAGCTCATGAACATCGAAGCTACCACGATGGTTCGCGAGGCGCGTCGTACCTATCGCCCGGTCATTACCGCCTACGCCACCAAGGTCGCTAAGGGCCTTGAGACTATTCGTGCCGCCGGTGCTGAGGCCGCCATGCAGTGCGAGCAGAACACGCTCAACAAGCTCTGCAACGGCATCACCGCCATCAACGACTCCATCAAGGCGCTCGACGCCGTGCATCAGAAGGCCGAGGCTCTCGATGGCCAGGAGCAGGCCAATGTGTATGCACACGAGGTCGTTCCCGCTATGGATACGCTGCGCGCCGCCGTGGATGCCATGGAGGAGATCGTGGCAGCCGACTACTGGCCGGTCCCGACCTACGACGACATCCTGTTCTACGTGTAGAGCGTAACCGACATATCGTCATGGTATTGAGCCGGGGTCCGCATCGCGCGGGCCCCGGCTTTTTGTTTGCGAGGGACGCTTTGGAGCCCGTTTTGCAACTGATTCGTCCACGCAATAAGGGGTCGTGGGCAAAAAACGTCAAATATGAGTACTGTCACAAGCCCTGTAGCATTATTTTTTTGCAAAAAATGCAGTATTACGCAACATATGTCCAAGTACTTAGCTGATAAGCGCCTGCAATTCCTCCACCGTAGGACGCCTGGCGTCCAAATTGCCTTCTGATGGCATGAAATCGCTGTTACTAAATTGGTAACAGTACTCATATTTG
>CAJMNP010000097.1 GCA_905214895.1 uncultured bacterium
ATCTCCTCAAGGACAACCTTGGGGTTGACGACGCAGCCGTTACCGATCACCGACACATGGTCGGAATACATGATGCCGGAGGGCACCTGGTGCAGGCCGTACTTCTTGCCGTTGACGACGATGGTGTGGCCGGCGTTATTACCGCCCGAATAGCGCACGACGGCATCGAAGTCGCCGGCGACCAGGTCGCAGATCTTACCCTTGCCCTCATCGCCCCACTGGGCACCGACCAAAACGGTTGACGGCATGTTTACTCCTTACATTCATGGACTGTCTACGCGCCACGCTGGCGCGCAGAAGCACAAAACATTCCCAGTATACCCGTGCAACGGGCGCCTGTCCTACTCCTCGGTATGCGCCCCATCAAGCTCATAGAACTTGGTGGATGCCGGCAGGAACATCAGGTCGACGTCACCGATCGGGCCCGAACGGTTCTTGGCCACGACGATACGCGTAACGCCCTCGTCGGGTCGATCGTCACGCGAGGCCTCGGCCTCATCGGCGGATCGGTCCAAGAACATGACGATATCGGCGTCCTGCTCGATGGAACCCGATTCACGCAGGTCGGACAGCTGCGGGCGCTTGCCGGTGCGGGACTCGACCTGACGCGACAGCTGCGACAGCGCGATGAGCGGGATCTTAAGCTCCTTGGCCATAATCTTCAGACCACGCGACATCTCCGAGACCTCGACGGTACGGCTCTCGGAGCGACGTCCCGGCGGAGGACTCACCAGCTGCAGGTAGTCCAGGATGATGATGGCCTTCTCCTTGTTGTGGAGCATGCGGCGGCTCTTGGCGCGAATCTCGGTCACTGTGGTGCCGGGCGTATCGTCAATCAGAATATCGAGCTTGGACAAGGTCTGCGTGGCCTCGTTGATATTGGCCCACTGCTCGGGGCTAATGCGGCCCATGCGGAAGTCGCTGATTGAAATCATGGCGTAGGCGCAAATCAGGCGCTGGGCGATTTCCTTGCCCGACATCTCCAGTGAAAAGAAGCCGACGGTATAGCCCGCAGCGGCAGCGTTGAGCGCCAGATTCAGGGCGAACGACGTCTTACCCACAGCAGGGCGAGCGCCGATAATGATGAGCTGGCCCTCGCGGAAACCCATGAGCATGCGGTCGAGCGACGGGAAGCCCGTGGGCACGCCCGCAGCCTGGCCACCGGCCTGGCACACTTCCTCAGCCTCGTTATAGGCCTCGACCATAAACTCGGTCAACGTCTTGTAGCTCGACTTAACCTCGCGCGCCGTGACCTTGAGCAGCTTGCTCTCGGCCAGCTCGACAACCTCTTTGGTGTCGGTGGGGGCGTTGTAGGCCAGCGCGTTGATCTCGTTGGTGGCACCGATCAGCTCGCGCAGCATCGAGTCGCGACGGACGATGGCGGCATGGTGCTGCCAGTTCACGAGCGACAGAGTCTGACCCATCAGCTCCAAAATGTAGGCCTCGCCGCCCACGGCATCGAGCTTGTTGATGCTGCGCAGGTAATCGATCAGCGAGATGGAGTCGATGGGAATGCGGCTGTTGTACATATCGACCATCGCGGTGTAGATGGTCTTATGAATGGGCCGGTAGAAGTCATCGGGCTGCAGCTCGACCTGGGCCTCCTCGACCACCTCGGGCGATAGCAGCATAGCGGCCAGTACGTTGGCCTCTGCATCTTGGTTTTGAGGGAGACCCAACTTGGAGCCGCGGTCCTCAACCGTCAGCCCCGTCTCCCTATCGTCGTATGCCATGAGCATCCTCATTCATATCGCTTGCGAGCATCCATAGTATCAGCCACGGTCCCAAAACGGGCCGCGCGGCGCCAATCATCACCGAACCAAACGGATGAACGGTCCCGCATTTGGAACTTCACCACAACGCCTGCCATGGCGCTCGCCGAGCGTAGAAAACAAAAGGGCGCCCTGGTCTCCCAGAGCGCCCTTCTTAGAACAAGATTGTTGCGTTGCAGCAAATGCTACTCGGCAGCAGCCTCAGTCTCGACCTCGGCGGTCTCGGCCTCGGCGACCTCAGCGGTCTCCTCAGCCTCAGCCTCGGCAGCGAGCTCCTCGGCGGTAACGCCAACGAGAACGACAACCTCGGCCTTGATCTCGCGGTACAGCGAGATGGCAACGGTGTGGGCACCGGCAACCTTGATGGGCTTACCGAGCTCGACGCGCTTGCGGTCGATGTCCATACCGAGCTGAGCCTTGATGGCGTCAGCGATCATAGCGGCGGTAACGGAGCCAAAGAGGATGCCCTCGTCGCCGACCTTGACGTCAACGGTGACCTGCTTGCCCTCGAGGGCAGCCTTGGTCTCGTTGGCGATAGCCAGACGGACGGCCTCGCGCTTGGCGATGTTGTTGCGACGCTCGTCAAGCTGCTTGAGGTTGCCCTTGGTGGCGGCAACAGCGAGCTTCTTGGGGAACAGGAAGTTCTCAGCGTAACCCTGAGCGACCTCTACGACGTCACCCTCGCCGCCCTTGCCCTTGATCTCATCGAGAAGAATAACCTTCATGATGCGTCTCCCTTCTTAGCCGCGGTCGCGGTTGCCACGAGAGGAAACCACGGGGACGGTGTACGGCAGGAGAGCCATCTCGCGGGCGCGCTTGATGGCGTTGGCGATGTCATGCTGATGCTGCGTGCAAGCGCCAGTGACGCGACGGGGCTTGATCTTGCCACGGTCGGTCATGTACTTACGGAGAAGCTGAGTGTCCTTATAGTCGATGAACTCAGTGTTCTCCTTGCAGAACTGGCAGTACTTACGACGCGGCTGACGTGCAGAAAAATCATTAGCCATGTCAAAATACCTTTCGTTTGGCAACTTCGGCGAACCGAAGCCGCCTCTCACTCAAAAATAGGTGAACAGCCCTTAGAACGGGATGTCCTCATCGTAGACGTCGACCGCGGGCGGCGTAGCCACCGGTGCGGCAGGACGTGCTGCGGGCGCGGGAGCTGCGGGGGCGTAACCGCCCTGATCGTAGCCACCCTGGCCACCACGGGAGCTCATAAACTCGATCTCATCGACGATGACCTCAAGCTTGCTCCGGCGCTGGCCGTCGCGCTCCCAAGAGCTGTAGCGCAGCTTGCCCTCGATCGCGACCTTGTTTCCCTTTGCCAGGAAACGGCTCACGGCCTCGGCGCGGGTGCCGAACATAGTGCAGTCGACAAAGTTGGGATAGTCCTCCCACTCGCCAGTCTGCGCGTTGCGGCGACGATCGTTCACGGCGACGCCAAAGGACAGAACCTGGGTTCCGCCGGCGGTGGCGCGCAGCTCGGGATCGCGGGTGAGGTTACCGGTGATGTTCACTCGATTGATGCTCATAACTCACTACTTCCTCTTGGGGCACAAGCCCAGTCCAAAACGACAGTCTTACTCCTGGTCGTCGCGACGGACGATCATGTGGCGGACCACAGCGTCGGTGATGCGCAGGACGCGATCAAGCTCGGCGATCTGGGTAGGATCTGCGTGGAAGTTGATGAGGGTGTAGTCACCATCGGTGAGGTCGTTGATCTCGTAGGCGAGCTTGCGCTTGCCCCACTCGTCAACGGAGTCGACCTTGCCAGCGCCCTCAGCGATCGTGGTATCGATACGCTTCATAACAGCGAGACGAGTCTCGGGGTCGAGCGACGGGTCAACAAAGAACAGCAGTTCATAAGCCTTCATATTGTCACCTCCTCTGGGCAAATGTGGCTTCAGGTCGTGAAGGTGCGCCTGAAGCAGGAAAAGACTTGGTAATAATATCTTTCAACCTCCCAGGCTGCAAGAATATGCAGCTACAACCTCATGACCTCCACATATGTCCATACTCACACGGCGCTTCATGCGTCTTCCAACCAAATGCTGACCAAATGCTTGACGGAACTGTGGACAAGATACGGCGCTGCGGAGACAAACCAAATCAAACCGCAGGTAAGCAATTGCAAGGCTGTGGTCGCGAAATGCATACCAGTGGTTCACAACACCGTTCAAATATTTTTAAAATTGATGAGGCGTCGTTTATAAATACCCATTTTGAACAATTTGCCGCATGCAGTCATGCTGGTCAGAGCCCGTTTTTGGCCTCCTAGATCCCGTCACGAAGCCAAGCGTTTCAAAAAATGCCAACTTTTCTGTTTGCACTTTGCGATTCCTCGTGTATACTAACTTTCGCATTTAACGGAGAGTTGTCCGAGTGGCCGAAGGAGCACGATTGGAAATCGTGTAGGCGTCAAAAGCGTCTCCAGGGTTCAAATCCCTGACTCTCCGCCAGTTAATTCCAAAGCAGGCCTTCGAGCCTGCTTTGTTTTTACCCCACGCGGAGGGGTGGCAGAGTGGTTGAATGCGGCGGTCTCGAAAACCGTTTGGCCTGTATAAGGTCACGAGGGTTCGAATCCCTCCTCCTCCGCCATTTTGGTTGAGAAAGCTCCC
>CAJMNP010000098.1 GCA_905214895.1 uncultured bacterium
CCTATGACGTTCTGATTCGTAGTCAGACCCTCTATCCAGCTGAGGTAACGCCGCGGCGCAAGACATATAAAACCACTTTAGCTTATTGGAGTCAAGCACAATCTCAAACTTTTTTGTGGAACCCAGTTTTGTCATGCTGCTCCGCATATACCGCCGTTCCCCGTGCGATCGAGTGGCTTTTCGATCACGTCGAACTTGGCATCAAGTTCCCTCAGGAGCGATCTCACCCGCTGGGCACAATCATAATCGGCAAACGAGATGCTCAGCATGCGCGCGGCCTGGTTGGAAGTCCCAACTCCATAGAAGTGCTCCAGCGCCACAAGTCCCTCGTGCGTCACAAAGGTCTCGACCACATGAGGCGACTCCTCAAAGCACCATTGTGTCAACGGACCCTCACTCGTCTGCCGAACCACCAGGCCGCCCATGCCAGACGGCTCACACGTTACAAGCAGGTACTCCCCGCCCTCGTCGCTCTCAAACAAAACCACCCGATCATCAAACAGCTCCATCGCATCCTCTTTCTCTCGCTCTTATCTAGTAAAAGCATAGCAGGTAGATGGCTGTATACAGAACAGTTGTTCGTGTGTTTTCTATTGAGCTGTCCGCACGGCATGGTATGGACCTGCGCACAAAATAGGGCGCCCCCGAAGGAGCGCCCTTGCATATCCCCTATGCAGCTAATTTACGCGACCGGCTCGATCTTCTCGAGGCCGCCCATGTAGGGACGCAGGACCTCGGGGATCGTGATGGTGCCGTCGGCGTTCTGGTAGTTCTCCAGAATGGCAGCCATGGTGCGGCCGGCCGGCAGGCCGGAACCGTTAAGGGTGTGCAGGTAGCGCGAACCCTTGAAGTTCTCGGGGTCGCGATACTTGATGTTGGCGCGACGGGCCTGGAAGTCACCGCAGTTGGAGCAGGAGCTGATCTCCTTGTAGGCGTTGTAGCTCGGCAGCCAGACCTCGATGTCGTAGGTCTGACGGGCAGAGAAGCCCAAGTCGCCGGTGCACAGGCTAATCACGCGATACGGAAGGCCCAGCTGCTGCAGCAGGTACTCGGCCTCGGCGGTCATGCTCTCGAGCTCCTCGTCGGACTCCTCCGGCTTAGCGAACTTGACCATCTCGACCTTGTCGAACTCGTGCTGACGGATGATGCCACGGGTGTCGCGACCGGCGGAACCGGCCTCCTCGCGGAAGCAGGGGGTGAAGGCAGTGTAGCGGCGCGGCAGGGTATCGGCGTCGAGGACCTCACCGGCGTGCAGGTTGGTGAGCACGACCTCGGCGGTAGGGATCAGGAAGTTGTCGCCCGAGACGTGATAGGCGTCGTCCTCGAACTTGGGCAGCTGGCCCGTGCCGAACATGGTCTGACGCTTGACGACGATAGGCGGCCACCACTCCTTGAAGCCACGGCTGGTGTGCGTATCGAGGAAGAAGTTGATGAGGGCACGCTCCAGGCGGGCGCCGGCGCCACCGAGAACGGTAAAACGACTGCCGGAGAGCTTGTTGCCGCGCTCGAAGTCGAGGATGTCGAGGTCGGTGCCCAGATCCCAGTGCGGCTTAAAGTCGAAGTCGAACTCGCGCGGGGTGCCCCAACGACGGCGCTCGATGTTCTCGTCCTCGTCCTTGCCGTACGGCGTGGCCTCGCAAGGAATGTTGGGCAGGTGAGCCATGAAGTCGTACTGCTCCTGCTCGAGGGCGGTACGACGCTCGGCCAGACCGTCAATCTTCTCGTTGACGGCGCGCACGGCCTCCTTGGCAGCCTCGGCCTCGTCCTTCTTGCCCTCCTTCATCAGGGCGCCGATCTTCTTGGACTCGGCATTGCGCGTAGCCTGGAGCTCCTCGACCTCGGTGATGACGGCACGGCGCTCGTCGTCGAGCTCAAAGAACTTCTCGCGATCCCAAGACGTCTGGCGGTTAGCCATGGCGACATCGATAGCATCGGGGTTCTCGCGAACAAACTTGATATCAAGCATTAGATCCTCCGGCGATATACATTCCATTTAGGTTGCAACCTTGTACATGTATGGGCAAGTATATACTTATGAGCGTTTACGACCCAACTCAACTACGCAAGAAGGCACCCAATGGACGCAGTTTTTTCCTTTTTGTTTGGCACCCGCACCGGTTTTGCCATCCTTTTCGCCGGCGGCATCCTGTTATTTGCGATTCTTGCCTTTGTAATGGAGAAGCGTACCCATAAGATGTACGTCGACCGCGGTCCCAAGTCCGAGGACGAAGAAGACAGCTTCTGGGACTAACCTGCCAAAAAGGGACAGGTTTTTTCGGTCGGTTTTATCTGGGCAAACGCAAGCGCCCCGCAACTGGAATCGAGCCAGTTGCGGGGCGCTTTTCGCTAAAAGGACAAAACAGCAGGAAAAACCTGCCAAAATAAACCTGTCCCTAAATGGAAGGTTTTACTGGAGAGTGGCGTCGATGGCCTTGACGAGGGCGCTGCGCATGCCGGCATCCTCGAGCGCAACGACACCCTTAATGGTGGCACCGCCGGGCGAGCACACGGCATCCTTCATCGCTGCGGGATGTTGACCGGTTGCAAGCTGCAGCTTTGCCGTACCCAGCACCATCTGGCTCACAATGCGATAGGCATCGGCACGCGGGATACCGTGCTTGACGGCTGCGTCGCCCAGGGCCTCGATTGCCATGGCGACAAATGCCGGAGCGCAACCGCCCACGGTGCCGCCCACAAACAGCAGGCTCGAATCGAGCTCGACCACCGTGCCAAGCTTTCCGAGCAGACCGAGCACCGTGGCACGCTGCTCATCGCTAAGCGTGGAAGCCTTCTCGCAGGCGATAACGCCCTCGCCCACCGAAACCGGCGTGTTGGGCACCGTCGAGATATGAGCGACACCTGGCAGGACCTGCTCCCACTTGGCACTATCCCAGGTCCAGGCGACCGAAAGGATAACCTTGTCGGCAAGTGCATCCTTGAGTGGAGCGAAGACCTTCTCAATCATGTGCGGCTTGACCGCCGCAACCACGATATCGGACGCGGCAACAACCTCCTCCGCATCGTGGCAGGCAGCCATGCCACGCGCCTCACAACGCTCGACCAGAGCATCGTAACGGCCTGCGCAGGCGCACATGTCGCCCGCGGCCACGCCGGCGGCAATCCAGCCATCGGCCATAGCGCTCGCCATATTGCCAAAACCGACAAATCCGATCTTCATATCACACAGTCCTCTCAGATGCGTTCCTCAAAACGAAAGTCATTGTCCCACGCTATTGTTTCGTATTGCCGACCTATTTGTGATACGGCTCACCACGGCTGATCTTGCAGGCGCGGTAGATTTGCTCCAGCAGCACCACGCGCGCCAAGTTATGCGGCAAGGTAATGCGTCCAAAGCTGAGCATCTCATCGGCGCGGGCGCGCACGGCATCGCACACGCCGTCCGATCCGCCGATTACAAAAGCGATGTCGCTGTTGCCTCGCAGCATGAGGTCATCAAGACGGGTCGAGAGCTCCTCGCTCGAGCGCTCCTTGCCCTCGATAGCCAGCAGAATCACATGTGCCCGCGGTGGCAGAGCAGCAAGAATCGCCGCGCCCTCTTTGTCGCGCGCGGCATCCACGCCGCCCGCCTTGGCCGGATCGATATCGGCAACCTCGCGCATATCTACCTTGGCATAGGCGCCTAGGCGTTTGGTGTATTCGGCGCACGCGTCCTTCCAAAAGCGCTCCTTGAGCTTACCGACGCAAACGACGGTGTATTTCACGCGCGTCTACTCCTTCGAATCGTTTTGAACTTTGCCGGCGGTTAGCATCTGCTCGAACATCGAGGCCGACTGCGAGAAATCGCTCGGCAGCACGACCGTCGAGGTTTTACCCGTGCGAGCGAACTCCGTCATCATCTCGGACCACTGCGTAAACATGAACAGCTGGTTGGCCTCGTCGTTGCCGACACCCGTCTCCTGGATGATCTCGAGCGAATCCTTGATGCCCAGCGCGATGGCCTTGCGCTGGTTGGCAATGCCCTCGCCCGCCTTTTCCATCGCCTCGGCCTCGGCGGTCGCCTCGGTGACACGCTTGATGCGGTCGGCCTCGGCGAGCTCCTGCGCAGCAGCGCGCTTGCGCTGGGCGGCGTTGATGTCGTTCATGGAGTTCTCGACCTCGGTCGGCAGCGCGATCTTGGTGATAAGTGTCGACACGAGAGTGAAGCCGTAGGCGGCCATCTGCTCGGATACGGTGGCGTTGACGTCCTTGGCGATATCGTCTTTTTTGGCAAAGACCTCATCGAGCGTGTAGACGGGGATGGAAGAGCGCAGGGCATCGGTGATGAAGTCACGCATTTGGTCGACGGGCTCCTGCAGCATGTAGTAGCTCTTATAGATGCCCGAATCTGCCGGGCCGGCGCCCATGTCATAGCTCACGTGGTACTGAG
>CAJMNP010000099.1 GCA_905214895.1 uncultured bacterium
CGCGTGGCGACGAGGCTCGGGTCCTCCTTGGCGGCGCGGGCAAGCGCCAGCACGTTCATGATGAGGCCGGGGGCGCAAAAACCGCACTGCTCGGCACCTTCGGCAGCCATCGCGCGGGCAAGCGCCTCGGATTCGGCCTTAAGGCCCTCAAGCGTGGTGATGGTATGGCCCTCGACGCGTGCGGCGGGAACCGAGCAGCTCAGCACCGGGTCGCCGTCGAGCCACACCGTGCACAGGCCGCAGTTGGTGGTCTCGCAGGCGCAGCGCACCGACGCGCAACCCTGCTCGCGCAGCAGTGCAAAGAGCATGGTATCGGGGGCAATCTGAACCTTGACCTTGCGGCCGTTGAGCGTAAAGGAAAGATCGATGAGTTTGGCAGCCATTAGCGCACCTCGCTAGAATCGACGCCGGGCACGCGGCGGCAGGAATACTCGTCCGTGGCAAACTTGGGAATCTGCACGGTCTCGAGCTCGCGGGCAAGCGCGGCCGAAAGCTCGATGCCGGCGGCGCGGCGCACGGCCTGGACGGCAAGCGGTGCCGAGATGCGACGGCGGTAGTCGGCCGAGCCCCACATGTTGGTACCGTAGCTCAGCTCACGTACGGACGCGGCAAGGGCGCGCAGCTCGTCCTCGGAAGGCTGCTCATTCACCAGGCCGCATGCCTCGCCCTGCAGCAAGGTTGCGCGCAGCGGGCGGGCGCCCACGGTGACGTGCCAGGAGCCGTCCCACCAGGCGGCGGTGACGTTCAGCGAGGGGAAGTCGGTCGCGGCCTTGCGCACGGCCTCGTAGCTCGCGCGGTAATCGTGCTTAACGACCACCACGTGCTCGATCACGTCGCGCACGTACCCCATGTCCACGAACTCGGCGAGCGGCACGCGGCCGGCACCCGTCAGCTCAACGTACGAATCGAGCGCCAAAAAGGCCGAAAGCACGTCCGAGAAGCCAAAGCGACCGTAGATGCTGCCACCCACCGTGGCGGTATTGCGCAGCTGCACGCCCACGATGTCGTGGACGGCGAACTCAAAGACATGGTTGACAAGCGCGTTGAGCCCGGCATGACGCTCGAGCTGGCGCAGGGTGCACATGGCACCGATGCGAAACTCGGCCTCGGTCTCCTCGATCTGATCGAGTCCACAGGCCGAAAGGTCAATCGCCGTCGCCACACGACGCGAACCCAGGCGCATCCAGATGCCGCCGCCCACAATCTTGTTGTTGCGGTTTTTCTGCAAGAGCTCATAGGCTTCGGCCGCGTTTCCAACACGGACGTAGGTACCGAACTTGAGCACGTTCTCCCCCATCTCTTCACTTGTCTAGTACCTTTAAGTGTACCAAACGAGGGAGCACAGCTCGTGTCGGGACAAAATGAACCGTTTTCCTCCGTCCCCAACGATCAAAAAAGGCTCCCAGCCAAGATGACTGGGAGCCTTCTGCGATGCTATATCGAGCGAAGATTTAGCAGACGCCCTGGGCGAGCATGGCGTCGGCGACCTTCAGGAAGCCGGCGATGTTGGCGCCCATGACGAAGTTGCCCTCCTCGCCGTACTTCTTGGCGGTGTCGTCCACGTTGTGGAACATGCCGCGCATGAGCTGCTCGAGCTTGCCGTCGACCTCCTCGAAGGTCCAGGACAGATGCTCGGCGTTCTGACTCATCTCCAGGCCGGACACGAGCACGCCGCCGGCGTTGGCAGCCTTACCGGGCATAAAGGCAACGCCGTTCTCCTGGAAGTAGGTCGTGGCCTCGATGGTCGTGGGCATGTTCGCGCCCTCGCCGACCACCTTGCAGCCGTTGGCGACGAGCGCCTGGGCGTCCTCGAGCAGCAGCGTGTTCTCGCGAGCGCAGGGCAGCGCGATGTCGCAGGGCAGCTGCCAAACGCCACGGCCGTCGCCCTCGTGCCACACGGCGTTGGGCTTCTCGTCAACGTACATAGCGAGCGTAACGCCCTTGTCGTGGCCGGAGCGCTTCTTGTTGTAGACGTGCTCGAGCACAGTGTAGTCGATGCCGTCGGGATCCTCGACCCAGCCGTGAGTATCGGAGCAGGCCAGCACCTTGCCGCCGAGCTGGGAGACCTTCTGGACGGCGTAGATAGCGACGTTGCCGGAGCCATGAACGACGACGTTCTTGCCCTCGAAGGAGTCGCCGCGGCTCTTGAGGTACTCGTCCACAAAGTAAACCAGACCGTAACCGGTGGCCTCGGTACGGGCGAGCGAGCCGCCAAAGGAAAGGCCCTTGCCGGTAAGGACGCCGGTCCACTCGTTGGTCAGGCGCTTGTACTGACCGAACAGGTAGGCAACCTCGCGGCCGCCAACGCCCAGGTCGCCGGCGGGAACGTCGGTGTTGGGACCGATGTGACGATAGAGCTCGGTCATGAAGGACTGGCAGAAGTGCATGATCTCGTTGTTGGACTTGCCCTTGGGGTCAAAGTCGGAGCCGCCCTTGCCGCCGCCCATGGGAAGGGTGGTCAGGCTGTTCTTGAGGATCTGCTCCAGACCCAGGAACTTGAGCATACCCAGGGTGACCGTCGGGTTAAAGCGCAGGCCGCCCTTGTAGGGTCCAATGGCAGAGTTGAACTCGACGCGATAGCCGCGGTTGACCTGAACATTGCCTTGGTCGTCGACCCAGGGGACACGGAACATAACGATGCGTTCGGGCTCGACGAGGCGCTCAAGCAGGGCGGCCTCCTCGTACTCGGGATGGGCGTCGAGCGCCGGCTGAATGGTGCCGAGGATCTCGGTCGCGGCCTGGATGAACTCAGGCTGCTCGGGATAGCGGGCCTTGAGCTCTTCGAGAACTTTCTGCGTGTAGCTCATGCTTCCTCCAATGATGGGAAACGAAAATGTTGGTCGCGGCACCCTATGCGCCGCGAGCTTTATCGAGTATGGATAATATCGCACTGTTGCAGCAAAGTTTCGCATAAGCCGACGAGCAGATGTTTCGTTTTGATTACGATGCAGGTAGAAGCCTTTTTGAGTGTCTGACGCGCAAAACCCGTGTTTCAAACCTGTTTCGTCCACGTGTTCCAAACCACCACATTGGGGACAGGCACCTTTGTGGTGGTGTTGGTGGTTAGAGGACGAGTTGGTGGTAGTCGGCGGGGGTTACGCGGCCTTCGGTGACGGCGCGGAAAGCGGCGAGGGCATCGCCCGAGAACGGCATGGCCCAGCACAGCCCGCAGCCGGCGGTAATGGAGCCGGGCAGCGGCATGATGCGCCCGGGCACACCGGCGGCAAGACACAGCTGTTCGCATTCCATCACATCGAAGGTGCTATCGAACGAAACGATGATCTTGCGTTCATGGTCGAGAGCATCGCCGGACGGGCCTTCGCGGTGTGCATCGCGATACGCCGCGGCGGCCGCTTCCTCTTCCGCAGTATGTCCACAGCCACCGCAACCGCAGGTACAAGGTTCGGACCCGTCGCAAGTGCAAGGTTCTCCCGTGTCGGGACAAATATCGTGAGACATGGCAACTCCAATCGTCTAGGCGAGTAACTCGGCCGCCGCAAACTCCTCGGGCGTATTGACGTTCTCGAAGCAGAGCGTCGAGCCGGCGACCTTAACGATCTGCGGCTCATCCATATAACCGGCCTGAACGCGATTGATCAGGCAGCGAATGCGCTGTCGGTCGCAGGAGAGCAGCTCTTGGGCAACCGGAGCACACGCTTCACGGCGCCAGACGGCGCAAAGCGGCTCAATCCCCCGCTCCTCGCGCGGCACGCACACATCGAGCACCTCGGCCTCAACATGATCGGCAAGCGCGCCGATGAGTTCCGGCGAGACAAACGGCATATCGCAGGCAACAATCGCCACGAGCGGCAACCGAGCCGCGGCCAATGAGCTCGCGATGCCGCGCATGGCGCCCGCCGGCCCTTCAAGGTCCGCCACCACACGCGGCACCAGGCCGCCAAACGCGTACTCCTCAAGATAGGCAAGCTCGCTGGGACGCGAAGTCGTCACGACCAACTCGCCAGCAACTGGCGCCAGCCGGCCCAGCACGCGCTCGATGAGCGGCTCGCCGCGAAACGCCATGCGCGCCTTATCGCAGCCCATGCGCGACGACAGCCCGCCCGCTTGGACGACGCAAGAAAGATCGGCTCGTCTTACGGTAGTCATACGGCAAATCACTCCCATCGGCATGCTCGAAACCCGGTGCACGAAGCTAAATACCGCCGCCGAAATAACGGCGCTACGAAAAGCTCGTGCAAAAACAAAACAGCGCCTTTGCGGCACGCAGCAAGACCGCGAGCACAAAAGCGCTGGTAGCGTATGGCGGGAACGTATGTGAATCGAACACATCCAAGACGTTTTGCACGCCTCGCAACGGTTTTGAGGACCGCGGAGCCCACCGGAGCCCATCCGTTCCCAAG
>CAJMNP010000100.1 GCA_905214895.1 uncultured bacterium
AGGGCATCTGCGCCGATCGCGCGGATGCCCTTCGCACTCTTATGGCCGGCTTGGTTTCGAGCGGCGGTGAGCGTTTGACCTCTCCGGGGCTCAAGGTGACGCCGGGCCTGCCGCTGCACGTTAAGGGGCGCATTCCGTACGTTGGGCGCGGCGGCCTTAAGCTCGAGGGCGCGCTTGATGCGTTTTGTATCGATCCCACGGGCCTTGCCTGCTTGGACGTAGGCTGCTCTACCGGCGGCTTTACCGATTGTCTGCTCAAGCGCGGCGCCGCTACCGTTGTCTCGGTCGACGTGGGCCGTGCCCAGTTCGACTGGTCGCTTCGTCAAGACGATCGCGTGACGCTCCACGAGCGCACGAATGTGACGCAGTTGCCCGAGCTCGGCTACGGCGACGCTATCGACCTGGCCGTGTGCGACGTGTCGTTTACGAGCATTGCGAATATCATCGACGCCGTGCTGGCGTGCCTGAAGCCTTCGGGTTCGTTTTGCACGCTCGTAAAGCCGCAGTTCGAGGCGCCGGCTGCGCTGGTGGGCGAGGGCGGTATCGTGACCGACCCCGCCGTCCGCCGCGATACACTCGTTGCGGCGATTGAGCTGTTCGCCGCCAGGGGCCTGTTCCCGGTCGACGTGTGCGTGTCGCCCATCCATGGCGCCAAGGGCAACGTTGAGTTTTTCCTGTACGGCACGAGACTTGTCCCCGGCGAGCGCTCTGATGACGAGTTGCAATCCCAGGTATCGGCTTTGAGCGAGAAAGCTGCAACGCTATGAAGGTCTTTCTGGTTCCCAATTACTACAAGCAAGAGGCGGTCGAGAGCGGCCTTATGCTCGAGCTTTGGCTTTCGCGCCAAGGCTATGAGGTCGCATGGGCTGCCGACCAGCGCTCCAAGATTCAGAGCACGCCCGACGTTGACGATGCCGACTTGGTCATCACGCTCGGCGGCGACGGCACGCTGCTGCGCGCCGCCCGCATTCTCAACTACCGCGAGATTCCTATTCTGGGTCTTTCCTATGGTCACCTGGGCTTTTTGACGGCCGCGAGCCCCGAGGAACGCGATATTTTGCAGGTTGTGAGCGATGCCCTGTCCGGTGAGCTCCACGTGAGCCGCCGCGCCACCATCGCCGCAGACATCGTTTCCGTGCGTGAGGACGGCACGAAGGATGTCGTGCGTTCGTTCGCCCTCAACGACATGGCGCTCACGCGTGGGCCCCTGTCCGATATGGTCGAATTTGACATCACGGTGTCCGGCCATCATATCGATCGCCTGCGCGGTGACGGTGTCGTCGTGTCGACGGCGACCGGCTCCACGGGTTATGCGCTGAGCGCCGGCGGCCCTATCGTCAGCCCCGATTACACGGGTATGGTTTGCGTGCCCATCGCGCCGCATACCATTCAAGCTCGCGCTTTCTTGACTTCGCCAAGCGATGTCGTCGAGATCTTTATGTCCGACGACCGCCCGAGTGTGCCTGCCATCGCTATCGACGGACAGTTTATTACCTGCGACGGCACGGTTGAGAGCGTGGCCGTGCGTCGCGGCCCCGGCGATGTGCTGCTGCTCGACTACGGCCCCGAGAGCTTCTATAACTCGGTGAGCCGCGTGTTCTATGGAGTGCGCCATGATCGATGAGCTCCAGGTTTCCAACATCGCACTCATTCGCGAGGCGACGTTGGTTCCGAGTGCGGGCTTGACCGTCCTGACCGGCGAGACCGGTGCTGGCAAGACCGCATTGCTCTCGGCGCTTAAGCTCATCTTGGGCGAACGTGCAGATTCGTCGACCGTGCGCGAGGGCGAGGCGCTTGCCAGCGTCGAGGCGCGCCTGTTCGATGGCCCGCACGACGCGGAGGGCTTCACCGTGCAGCGCAGCCTTTCTGCCGAGGGCCGCAGCCGCGTAAAAATTGACGGCCGCATCGCCAGCGTGCGCGAGCTTTCCGAGCGCGTCGGCGTGATGATGGATCTTTGCGGCCAGCACGAGCACCAGCGCTTGCTCGACCCGGCGCACCATGTTGCCATGGTCGATGCCTGGGCTGGGCGCGCGGCGCTTGAGGCACTGGAAAAGTACCGTGCCTGCTTCAAGGCGTCGCGTGCGGCTGCCAAGGAGGTCCGTCGCGTAGAGGAGGCGTCGCGTGCGCAGGGGAGTCGCGTCGAGGAGGCGCGCTTCGCCTTGGAGCGCATCGCCGAGGTCGATCCCAAGCCGGGTGAGTACGAGGAGCTCGAGGAGCTGCTGCCGCGCTCGGAGCATGCCGAAGTGCTGGTAGCGACTGCTAACGAAGCCCATGCATCGCTTACTGCCGAAGGGGGAGCGCTCGATGCCGTGAATGGCGCCGTGGCAGAGCTGTCGCGCATGGCGACCGTTGACCGCAAGCTAGGCGACATCGCCGATGCCCTTTCGGATGCCTGCATCTCACTCGAGGATTGCGCCAATGAGCTGCGTGCTTATCGCGATGGTGTTGCGTTTGACCCCCGCGAGCTCGCTCGCATGCGCGAGCGGTATTCCGACCTCAAGGGCCTGCTGCGTCAGTGGGGTCCCACCATGGACGACGTGTTTGCCATGCGCGATCGCTCGCAAGAGCTGCTGTCGCTGGTAGACGATGGTGATGAGCAGATTAGGAAGGCGCGCGAAGCGCTTGGCGCGGCGGAGCGCGAACTGTTCGCCGCTGCCAAGGCGCTTAAGCGTGCACGCAATACGGCAGCCCCGCGTTTTTGTCACGAGGTGGGTCGTCAGATGGCACGCCTGGAGATGGGCGGCGCTGAGCTGGTCTGGGAGTCGCGTGATCTTCCCCGCGCCGAGTGGACGCCTGCTGGCCCTTCGAGCTATGAGCTTTTGTATCGCAGCGGTGCCGGCTTGACACCTCGTCCCTTGCGCCGCATTGCCTCGGGCGGCGAGCTGAGCCGTGTGATGCTGGCGAGCAAGGTTGTCCTCGGTAATGCGGACGGCGTCGACACACTGGTATTTGACGAGGTCGATGCCGGTGTCGGCGGCTCTACGGCTCGTGCTCTTGCTGGTGTGCTGGCCGATCTTGCCGCCACGCATCAGGTCATCGTCGTAACGCATCTGGCGCAGGTTGCCGTCATGGCCGACAAGCATTACGTGGTCAGTAAAGAGCCCGGCGACGTTCCCCAGACGCATCTGGACGAGGTGATCGGCGATGCCCGTACCGCCGAGATCGCCCGCATGCTGAGCGGCGATCAATCCGAGGCAAGCTTGGCCCACGCAAAGCAGATGCTCGAAGAAGCTCGAGGCTAGGCCGTATCAGCGGTGGGGCAAAAACTATTGATATTTTGTCCCACCAAGTGCTTGTATGGCTCTAGTGTCACAAAACTATGCCGGTTTACTACGATGAATCGGCATAGCTCGAGCACGGCTAAAATTGCAAAAAGAAAACCGCAGGTAGAACGCCTGCGGTTTTCTTTTAAAACGCGATGTGGACGCATAGTCCGATTTCATCGTAGTAAACCGGCATAGTTTTGTGGGAACGGTACATAACGACCCCTGCTAAAACCTATTCCACGACCTTATCCGGCTGGATGAGCTCCTCGTAGTAGCTGATATGCTCGCGCGCGTCCTCGATTTCGGGCAGCAGGAAGTTGTAGATGACCTCTATGATCATCGTGGCACTCATCTTGGAGAACGCAAAGTCGCCCGTTGTCAGCAGCGCCTCGTGGTTCACGGTATTAAAGGTGTAGTCGGCCAGGCGAGCAAGCGGAGACTTGCTGTCGCTGCTGATGACGACTACGGTGGCACCGCAGCCGCGAGCAGCTTTTGCCATGCGGTTCAGACGACGCGACTTGCCAGAGTTCGAGATCAGCACGATAACGTCGCCGGGGCGTAACGTGAGCGCAAAGCCGATTGATGTCTCGCTGATGGTGCTCGCCATGCAGCGCAGGCCCAGCTGTGAAAACTTAAATGTTGCGTCGAGCGCGACGGCATTGGTGTTGCCTACGGCCGCGAACTCAATAACGCCGGCATTCTTAAGCGCGTGCACAACTGCGGTCAACGTGTCGTGATCAATGCCGTCGATGGTCGCATTAAGCTCGCTCACCTTGGCGGCGAGGATATTTTTAAGGCTCTGCTCCATGTTGTCGAGAGAGACCTCGTCGGTCAGGCCCTCGTTGCGCTGACTCTCCAAGTCGCGCGCCAACGAAAATTGAAAGCTGCGGAAGCTGCCAAAGCCCAGCTTGCGGCAGAAGCGCGAGACGGTTGCCTCGGATGTGGCGGCGGCACGCGAAAGTTGGGCGGCCGTCAGGCGCGGCGCCTCGGACTGGTGCTCCAATATATAGTCGACAA
>CAJMNP010000101.1 GCA_905214895.1 uncultured bacterium
ACCGGCAGCTCGTGCACCTTCAGGCGATAGACCTTGCCCTTGCTCGAGAAGAACAGCACGTACTCGTGCGTGGACGCGATAAACATCTCGTCGATAACGTCGTCCTCTTTGAGGTTGACGCCCGACACACCCTTGCCGCCGCGCTTCTGGGCGCGGTAGGCGGCCACCGGGATGCGCTTGACATAGCCGGTGTGGGTGATGGTCACGACCATGTCCTCGTCGGCAATCAGGTCTTCGACGTCCAGGTCCTTCTCCACATGGCTGATCTCGGTGCGGCGCTTGTCGCCGAACTTCTTGGAGATCTCGCGCATCTCTTCCTTGATGACGCCCAGGATCTTCTCCTCGTGCGCCAGCAGGTCCTCGTAGTAGGCGATGGCGCGGCGCAAGCCGTCCAGCTCCTCCTGAATCTTGTCGCGCTCCAGGCCGGTCAGGCGGCGCAGCTTCATCTCGAGGATGGCCGTGGTCTGCTCGGGCGTAAAGCCAAAGCGCTCGATCAGGCGGCTGCTGGCCTCAGAGTCGGTCTGCGAGGAGCGGATGATGCTGATGACCTCGTCGATATGGTCGAGAGCCATCAGGTAGCCCTCGAGGATATGGGCACGCGCCTGGGCCTTTTTAAGGTCGAAGCGGGTGCGGCGGGTGACGACGTCGACCTGGTGGTCGATGTAGTGCTGCAGCATCTCGCGCAGGCTCAGGCATTTGGGAACGCCGTTGACAAGTGCCAGGTTGTTGGCGCCAAAGGTCGTCTGCAGCGAGGTGTACTTATACAGATTGTTGAGCACGACCTGCGGAATGACGCCCTTCTTGAGCTCGATGACCAGACGGATACCCTTCTGGTTGGACTCATCGCGCATATCCGAGATGCCCTCGATGCGCTTATCGTTGACGAGCTGGGCGATCTTCTCCTGCAGGGTGCCCTTGTTGACCATGTAGGGAATCTCGGTAAAGACCAAGCGGCTGCGACCGGTCTTGGTGGACTCCACGTGCGCCTTGGCACGCACGGTAATGGAGCCGCGGCCGGTCTCGTAGCTCTGCTTAATGCCGGCGCTGCCCATGATGATGGCGCCGGTGGGGAAGTCCGGACCGGGCATGATCTGCATGAGCTCGTCGACAGTGGCCTCGGGGTTGTCGATCAGGTAGCAGGTGGCCTCGATCGCCTCGGTGAGGTTATGCGGGGCGATGTTGGTGGCCATGCCGACGGCGATGCCCTGGCTACCGTTGACCAGCAGGTTGGGGAAGCGCGCGGGCAGCGCCTGGGGCTCGGCGAGCGACTCATCGTAGTTGGGCTGCCAGTCGACGGTATCCTTCTGCAGGTCGCGCAGCAGCTCCATGGCGGGCTTTGCCAGGCGGCTCTCGGTGTAACGCATGGCGGCGGCGCCGTCGCCATCGATGTTGCCAAAGTTGCCGTGACCGTCGATGAGCGGCGTGCGCATGGAGAACCACTGCGCCAGGCGGACCATGGCCTCGTAGACCGCGAAGTCACCGTGCGGATGGTACTTACCGATAACTTCGCCGACCGTCCAGGCCGACTTCTTGTGCGGACGGTTGGGGTAGATGCCGCTCTCGTTCATGGCGTACAGGATGCGACGGTGCACCGGCTTTAAGCCATCGCGCACGTCCGGCAGGGCGCGCGCCGTGATGACCGACATCGAGTACTCGATGAACGACTGCTTCATCTCGCGGCCGAACTCCGAAATCTGGAGCTGACCGCCGTTGATATCCTCGCCGGCCGAGGCGCCACGGTCGACTTCGCCAAAGCTCTCCTCGAGCTCGGCGTCGTCGTCCTCTTCCTCATCATCGGCATCGGGGTTATAGGCGTCCGGATCGCCGTCCTCGCCCTGCTCAGCACGGGCAAGCAGGCGCTTCAGATCATCGGGCATGCCGGCGTCGCCGGCCTCGTCCATACCCTCGTTATTGTTGATATCGTCTGCCACGTTACCTCCTCATGGTTTGCGTGGTCCATTAGTTCCCTACCACGGAGACGGATTACCGGGAATGCCGGATAACCCTCCTAGGTTTTCCAGGTGCCCCAGGTTGCCCTGAAGGATGAGGGCGCACGCCTTGCGTGCGGCGCCCGAAATCCTGAAGGGCAAGATGGGGTGCCTGGGAAAGCTAGGCGTCAAGGAAACGCGCGTCGTGGGCGTGCTTCTCGATATATTCGCGGCGATAGCCGACCTCGGAACCCATCAGCTCGCGCACGGCGCGGTCCGCCACCACGGCGTCCTCGATCGACACACGCTGCAGAATGCGGGTCTTGGGGTCCATCGTCGTCGAGGCAAGCTGCTTGGGGTCCATCTCGCCCAGGCCCTTGTAGCGCTGGACGGTATAGCCCTTGCGCTTCTTGGTGATCTTGCCGTCCTTGGCCTTGCCGTCCTCGTCGTTGTCGTCGGGGTTCAGGCCCAGACTCTGGATGGTGTCGCGCAGGATCTCGTCTTCGGGCTGGCGGCCGTTGGGATACACGTAGTGAATCTTGTTGCGCACCTTAATGCCAAAGATGGGCGGGCACGCGACGTACACGTAGCCGGCGTCAATCAGCGGGCGCATGTACTTGTAGAAGAACGTCAGCAGCAGAATGCGGATATGCGCACCGTCGACATCTGCATCGGTCATGATGATGATCTTGTGGTAGCGGGCCTTGGTGATATCAAAGTCGCCGCCGTCGCCGGCGCTCGTCGTGACGCCGCAGCCGATCGCGGTAATCAGCGACTGGATGGTGTCACTCGAGAACGCGCGGTGGTCGCCCACGCGCTCGACGTTCAAAATCTTGCCGCGCAGGGGCAGAATCGCCTGGATGTCTCGGCGACGGCCGTCCTTGGCCGAACCGCCTGCCGAGTCGCCCTCTACGATGAAGAGCTCGGTCAGCTCGGCATCGCGCACCGAGCAGTCAGCGAGCTTACCGGGCAGCGACGCCGTCTCGAGCAGGCTCTTGCGGCGGGTCGCCTCGCGCGCCTTGCGGGCGGCGTTGCGCGCCTTGCAGGCCTGCTGGGCCTTCTTGACGATCTCACGAGCGGGCTTGGGATGCTCCTCGAGGTAATCGGCAAGGCCGTCGGTCACGATCTTGAGCGTCAGCGCGCGCATATAGGAGCTGCCGAGCTTGGCCTTGGTCTGGCCCTCAAACTGCGGATCGGGCAGTTTGACCGAGATAACGGCCGAAAGGCCCTCGCGCACATCGTCGCCGGTCAGGTTGGCGTCTTTTTCCTTGAGCAGGTTCTGCTTGCGAGCGTAATCGTTAATCACGCGGGTGAGCGCGGTGCGGAAGCCCTCGAGGTGCATGCCGCCCTCGGGGGTGTAGATGTCGTTGGCAAACGACATGACGTTCTCGCCGTAGCCGCTATTCCACTGCAAGGACACCTCGACCTCGCCCATCTTGGTCACGGGCGCATCCGGATCCGATTTGCCCTCAATATAGATAGGCTCCTTAAAGGCCTCGGGGACGTCCTTGCCCTCGTTGAGGAACTTGACGAAGTCGATGATGCCACCCTCGTAGCAAAACTCCTCCACGTGGGGAGTCGCCTCGCGCTCGTCGGTCAGCATGATCTTGAGGTTCTTGTTGAGGAATGCCGTCTCCTGCAGACGGTTGTGCAGCGTGTCGAAATCGTAGATGCAGGTCTCGAAGATCTCGTCGTCGGGCCAGAAGCTGACAGTGGTACCCGTCGTCTCCGAAGTGCCCACGACTTCCATCTTTTTGACGGTCTTGCCGCGCGAAAACTCCATCTCGTAGATGTTGCCGTCGCGGCATACCTGTACGACCACACGCTTGGACAAGGCATTGACGACGGAGATGCCCACGCCGTGCAGGCCGCCCGAGACCTTGTAGGCCGAGTTATCGAACTTACCGCCGGCGTGCAGGATCGTCATGACGACCTCGAGCGTCGGGATCTTTTTGATAGGATGCTCGTCGACGGGGATGCCGCGCCCGTTGTCGACGACCGTGATGGAGTTGTCGGCGTGGACCGTCACCTGAATCTCGGTGCAGAAACCGGCCATGGCCTCGTCGACGGAGTTGTCAACGATCTCCCACACCAGGTGATGAAGACCGCTGGCGCTCGTCGAGCCAATGTACATGCCCGGGCGCTTACGAACGGCCTCGAGACCTTCGAGAATCTTAATCTCGCCGCCATCGTAATCGTTTTCGTTTGCCACACGTCCTCCTTCAGTTAAGAAAATGTGTACAGCCTTACTAGTTTATCGTAAAAAAATACCCTCGGGAACGAGGGTATTTGGCTCTACAAGGCCACCAGATGCGATTTAAGGCTCTTTTTTGC
>CAJMNP010000102.1 GCA_905214895.1 uncultured bacterium
CCCTGGAAGAAGAGCTCGGACTGCAGGTAGATCTGACCATCGGTAATGGAAATGACGTTGGTCGGGATGTAGGCCGAAACGTCGCCGTCCTGAGTCTCGATGATCGGAAGAGCCGTCATGGAGCCATAACCGTTCTTCTTGGACATCTTGACGGCACGCTCGAGCAGACGAGAGTGCAGGTAGAAGATGTCGCCAGGATAGGCCTCGCGTCCGGGCGGACGATGCAGCGTCAGCGACATCTGACGATATGCCACGGCCTGCTTGGACAGGTCGTCGTAGATGACGAGCACGTGACCGCCGGGGTTGGTCTCGCTGGCGGGCTTGCCGTCCTCGCCGTTGTACATAAAGAACTCGCCGATAGCGGCACCGGCCATAGGCGCGATGTACTGCATAGGGGCGGAATCGGCAGCGGTGGCCGAAACGATGATGGTGTAGTCGAGCGCACCGTGCTGAGCGAGGGTCTCGCGAATGTTGGCAACCGTGGAGGCCTTCTGGCCGATGGCGACATAGATGCAAACCATGCCCTTGCCGCGCTGATTGAGGATAGCGTCGATGGCAATGGCGGTCTTACCGGTCTTACGGTCGCCGATGATGAGCTCACGCTGACCACGGCCGATAGGCACCATGGAGTCGATAGCCAACAGGCCGGTCTGAACCGGCTCGCACACCGGGGTACGGTCGATGACACCGGGGGCCTTGAACTCGATGGGGCGACGGTGCGTGGCGACGATGTCACCCAGGCCGTCGATAGGCTGGCCGAGCGGATTGACGACGCGGCCGAGCATGGCACGGCTCACGGGGATATCCATAATGCGGCCAGTGGTGCGGCACTCGTCGCCTTCCTTGATGGAGTCGACGGCACCGAACAGAACGGCGCCGACCTCGTCACGGTCAAGGTTCTGGGCAAGGCCGAAGACAGTCTCACCGGTATCGGAGCTCTTGAACTCCAGAAGCTCGCCTGCCATGGCGCTCTTAAGGCCGGAGACGCGCGCGATGCCGTCGCCTACCTCGTCGACCGTTGAAACCTCATGCGTATCGACCGTCGCGGAGAGGCTCGTGAGCTGCTCCTGCAGTTTCTTGGCGATATCCTGGGCATTGAGGGTTTCGGACATTAGGCTTCACCTCCGTACGAATTAGCAGAGTTTGCGAGGGTCTCCTGCGCGATGCGCAGCTGCGTCTTGACGGAGATGTCACGACGCTCGCCGCGGGCCTCGAGCACCAGGCCGCCCACGATAGACGGGTCGACCTGCTCGATAAGGAATACCTTGCGGCCGAAGTCCTGCTCGCATTTCTTAGTGATGGTTTGACGCAGCTCGTCGTCGAGCGGGATCGCCGTGGTGACGGTCACGCCCACTACATCCTCGTCTTCCTCGGCAACATACTTAAAGGCAGCTGCCACCTTGGGAAGAAGGTCGAGCTGGTCGCGCTTGGACATGGTGTCGAGCACGGCGATGATCTCGGGGCTGGCGCTAGCCAGGCGCTCGATCATCTCGAGGTCCTCGAACACATGGTTCTCGGCCTTGGCGGCTTCCAAAAGGGAGCGCGCGTAGGTCTCGAGCACCTTGTCCTGATAGCGGCTAGTCGGCATTCAGGCTACCTGCTTCCTGGATGTAGCGCTCGATGAGCTTCTTCTGCTCTGACTCGTCCTCGAGTGCCTCGCCCACGATCTTGGTGGCGACGGCAACGGACAGGTCGGCGATGGAGCTCGCGGCACCGGCGTAGATGGACTTGCGCTCGTCCTCGACGGTCGTATGGGCCTTGGCGATGATCTCCTCGGCCTCCTTGTGAGCAGCCTCGATGATACGGGCGCGCTCGGACTCGGCGTCCTTACGGGCCTCGAGAACGATGTCGGCAGCCTGACGACGGGCGTCGGTGACGATCGAGTCGGACTCAGCGCGCTTGGCGATAGCCTCCTGCTTGGTCTTCTCGGCCTCGTCGAGGCTCTCCTCGATCTTCTTGCCGCGCTCCTCCATGGTTTTCATGATGCCCGGCAGGGCGACCTTGGCCAGCACGATCCAGATGATCAGGAAGGCGATAAGCGCCGGGATGAACTCCGCCATCTTAGGGATGAGGATGTCCGCACCGGCAGCGCCGTCCTCGGCGAACGCGGAAACCGGCATGAGCAGCGCGGCCGCGGACGCGGAGAGTGCGATCGCGCTCTTCTGGGATGAAAGATTCATACTTGACGCTCCGTGCTATTTAACGATCAGCGCGACAACGAAGCCGATCAGAGCCAGAGCCTCGCCGAAGGCGGAGCCCATGATGAAGACGGTGAACACGCGGCCCTGGACCTCAGGCTGACGGGCCATAGCACCCGTAGCACCCAGAGCAGACAGGCCGATAGCAAGACCAGCGCCGATAACACCGAGACCGTAACCGATAACTCCCACGATTCCTCCTTTGTCGTGCGTGTCTTATTTCACGCAGGATAACCTTTTTATAACTGCCGGGCTCCATGGGTACGGGCACCGGCGGTTTAACGAATTGCCTTACCTTTAAGGCGCGAACGGAAGACTACTCCTCCTCCGCGACCTCCTCTGCCTCGGAGACATACACGGCGGTAAGAACCGTGAAGACGTAAGCCTGGATGGCGCCGACCACAAGCTCGATCGCATAGATCAGGATGAGGATGGCAAGCCAGGCCAGCGAAGGCAGGGCGCCGACGGCGTGGGCCGCGGAAACCTGCTGAAGCAGCGGCTGCATGAACATGCTCGCCATGATGGCGAACGAGCCCATGACCACGTGTCCTGCGAACATGTTGCAGAACAGACGGACGGCGAGCGTGATGAGGCGCAGGAAGGTCGAGAAAAGCTCGACGACCCACACAAGCACGTTCATCGGGAAGCTCACGCCCTGCGGGGCGAGACTCTTGATGTAGCCGATCACGCCGTGAGCCTTGCATCCGTAGTAGATGAAGTACACGAAGGCGAAGATGGCGAGCGCGGCGGTGGAGCCGATTGCACCGGTGCCGGGCTTCATTCCCGGGATCAGGCCGATCATGTTATTGATCAGGATGAACAGGAAAAGCGAGCACAGGAACGGGAAGTGCTTCTTCCAGTTCTCACCCACGACGCCCTTGCCGATATCGTTCTCGACGTACTCGATGATGTACTCGAAACCGTTGACGAAGAAGCCCTTGGGAACCAAGGTCTGCTTCTTCTTGAACACGGCCAGGACGATCAGGAGCACGATCGTGGAGACGATCAGCCAAAACGAGTACTGCGTGATGCCGCAGCTCAGATCGCCCACGACGGGGGTGGAGCTGAACTCGCTGACCAGATGATTAATCTCATCAGGCAGCTTTTCAAAAATTTCCACGACTTACCTTTCGACCTCATGAGGATCTCGCAGCGCCTTGGCGACGCGAACCGTGCAGGCGGCCATAAAGGCCACGAAGCCGATCGCCTCGCCCAGGAGGAACATGCGAAATGCCTCTCCGAACAACGCAAACACAACCAAGGTAAAGACGAGCAGGGCGACTGCCGAGACCGCCAGACTCACCATGCCCTTGAGCATGTCCGCATTCTGCTTATCGTCAAGAACCGGCTTGAGCGTAAAGACAAAGGGAAGAAAGGCGACCGCGCCCGCGATGGCGCCTGCAACGATAGCGAGCAGATCGGCTATCTGAAACACTGGCGTCCTCACTTTCCTTTTAACGCTTCACAGAACAGTTCCCGCCAAACATTGGTGACTATTGTACGAGCCAATCGCTAAAGTACAACCGAAAAAGCATCGGTTAATACGCAGCTGTACGTTTTCTTAAGACCTTCTTTATCCCGCAGGTAGGTAATACGTTTTTCTCGAACCCTGCAGGGCAAAACGTCCGTTAACAGGAGTGCGCGTGGACGTCTTTTGCTCGCCCGCGCGCACCATTTCTTCGTATTTGTGACCGTAGCCGACAAGGCCCAACGACTAGAGCGTGCCGTAGATGCGGTCGCCGGCGTCGCCCAGGCCGGGAACGATGTAGGCGGCTTCGTTGAGATGGTCATCGATGGCGCACGTATAAATATGTACGTCGGGGTCCTTTTCGGTCAGTGACTTGAGGCCCTCGGGCGCGGCGACGATACACAGCATGCGGATATCCTTGACACCGCGCTCGCGCAGGTAGCTGATAGCCATCTCGGCCGAACCGCCCGTGGCGAGCATGGGGTCGACAACCAGGCAGATGCGCTGGTCGATATCCTTGGGCATCTTGCAGTAATACTC
>CAJMNP010000103.1 GCA_905214895.1 uncultured bacterium
CGTATTGGCCAGCAACATACCGTGACCGTGTACAAGCTCATCGCCAAGGACACGATCGAGGAGCGCATCATGCAGATGCAGGAGTCCAAACGCGACCTGGTCAACAGCGTGCTCGGCGGCGACGGCATTTCCTCGGCGCTGTTTACCCGCGAGGATGTTCTGGCACTGCTCGGCGGCGACGGGCGCTAGCCTCGCTCGTTATGTGTTCATTTGCGATGCCGTGGATGGTTCGCGCGCCTTTGGGCATAAGAAGCATCGAGAACATCGGCACATCAGCAAAGGAGAACATCATGGCGAAATTCTTTAAGGACCCCGACGGCAAGCTCATCGCCGCCCTTGGCAACGACGTTGCAGCCCCTGCCGGTTGCACGGAGCTGACCGCGAACACCGAGGACGCGGCGCACGAGAAGCACGTGCCCGTCGTCGAGAGCGAGCGCGACGGTCACGTGATCCGTGCGCGCGTGGGCTCGGTCGAGCATCCTATGGTGCCCGAGCACTACATCGAGTGGATTGCCCTTGAGGCCGAGGGCCGTCTGGAGGTCCATTACCTCCAGCCCGGCATGAAGCCCGCGACATTTTTTGCCGGCGGTTCCAAGACCGGTACCGTCTATGCCTATTGCAACCTGCACGGGCTGTGGTCCGCGACGTTCTAGGAGCGCGCCCCCGCTCGGGGTATCATAGCTAGCATATGCACATGCAAGCGCCGACTGCATCTTGCGGCCGGCGCTTTTACTGCGATAACGACGGTTTACGACGGAAAGGGCTGAGCCATGAAGCTCGCACTTGCACAGATCGATATGCGCCTGGGTGATATTGAGGGTATCTGCGGTCGCATCGAGGACCAGGCGCGCCTGGCCCACGAGCGCGGTGCGCGTGTGCTGTGCGTGCCGGCTCCGCTCTTTATGGGAGCCCTGCCCGGCGGCCTGGTGGGCGCTGCCGACTTTGAGCATGACATGCTTGCCGGCTTGACCGGCGTCGCCGAGCGTATTCAAGAGCTCGATATGATCTGCATCGTGCCCGCAGCGGTTTCGTTTGAGGGCCAGCCCCTGCTCGACTATATGATGCTCAAGGACGGTCGCGTGGTGCCGGCACGTTCGAGCATTGCCCTGCAGCGTGGCGAGAACAACGACGCGCGTTGGGCGCCGCCTGTGTTCGACGTGGACGGCGTGCGCACCGCGGTGATCTTCGACCTGGCCCGCGAGCTAGAGATGCTGCCGACCGGTGTCGACCTCATTGCCTATTTCCAGTTCAACGCATTCGATATGACCGACCGCGAGACCGCCGCGATCGCCGCCGTGCGCAGCGGAGCCTACCGCAAGATCGCATCTAAGCGCAGCGTGTGGTTTGCCTGCATGGCACCGGTCGGTGCATACGACGAGTCGGTGTATACCGGCGGCTCGTTTGTGCTCGACGACTGCGGCCGCGTGGTGGCCCAAGCGCCGTGTTTTGAGGAGAGCCTACTGGTTCAGGAGATCCAGCGCGGTGTGATGCTCGATGCCTTGGAGGACCACGAGCTGCCCGAGTTTTGCTCCGAGGAATGGCTGTGGCAGGCGCTGGTGCTCGCCGTGCGCGATAACGCCCGCGCCCGCGGTACGTCGCGCGCCGTGGTGGCGCTCGAGGGCGACTTGCCGTCATCTTTGCTTGCGGCGCTGGCTGTCGATGCATTGGGCTCGCGCAATGTGATTGGCTTGGTGCTGGGGCGCAACCGTATCTTTACGCCGGCGCAGGAAGAGGCCGAGGCTGCCCGCTGTGCCGCCGTTCGCGCCATTGCCGAGCGCCTGCATATTCGCACGGTTGAGCGCGATGCGCCGGATGCCGCGCGTGTGCTCGACCGCGATGTGTCGGCGGGCGACGCCGAGCGCCTGCGCTCTCACACGTTGGGCCTCATGCTGGAGGATACGGCGCTCGAGCTGGGTGCGATGGCGTTGAGCCCGCTGTCCAAAACTGAGTACGCGCTGGCGGCGCCCGCGCTTTGCGGTGGCTACCAGGGCGATTGTGCGCCCTTTGGCGATGTATACCTGTCGACGCTCGAGTTTGTGGCGCGCGTACGCAACCGCACGTCTGCCGTGGTGCCGCAGGAGCTCGTGACGCTCAACGCGGTAGAAGATTGCATGGAGCGCGTGCTGGCGCGGGCGCTCTCGACGCTTGACGGTCCGGTCGACATGCTCGACCGCGCGGCGCAGCTGCTCGGCGGGCTTGAGCCAGGCGAGGTCGATGGCACGCTCGAGGCGCACGTGGACCGCAACCGTCCCTTTGACGATATCCCGATGGCTGCTGGCAAGCCCGAGGCCTGCTCGCTGCTGCTGATGCTCGTGCGCCAGGGAGAGGCGGCTCGCCGCCAGCTGCCGACGGCGCCGATCGTCTCGGCCCGTTCGTTTGCCGAGCGTGCCTGGCCGTATATGCTCGCGTGGTCCGATCTTGGCCTGAGTGGTAAAGGGCGTATGACGGTCGATTCGTTGGCGCGCGCCGAGGTGCGCCGCTTTGCCGACGACGATACGAGTGACCGTATGCGTGGCGAGATGATGGGTATTTTGGGCGAGCTGCTGGGTATTTCGCCCGAGCAGATGGAGGAGCTGCGCTCCGAGGACGGCCAGCGCCGCCTGCGCGAGGGCATGAAGAAGTTTGAGGGCGAGGTCCAGGACGCCATCGATAAGATGATGGGCGGCCAGGGTGGCCCGCAGGGTGGGCCCCAGGGCACGCCGGTACCGCAGCCGCCGGTTGATCCGAGACAGTTTCCGTTCTTCTCGCAGAACTAAAACGGTTACGCGGTTTTGCCAAACCGCGTAACGAGTCGACGCTGCGCGAGCCCCTGCCGGGCAATCTGCCGCTCAAACCGTCGCTTGCGTACAGAAGTACGCGGCGCTCCTCTTTCGCGACACCTTGCCACGGCAGGGACTCGCTCGCTGACTTATGCTCAACCTATGGTTCAACCTTGCTTGCTAGATACGGTCGCTGTTGTGTTATTCTAGAACAGACGTTCGCGAATAGTGTGCGGGGCCTTGTCTCGCGCCGTGCTAGTGGCGAGGGGAGGTCGGCTTGGTTATCTTGGGTATCGACCCCGGTTTGGCCCATACGGGTTGGGGGATTATCGAGGAGCGGCGCGGAGAGGTTCGCTGTCGTGCCTACGGTTGTATTGAGACCAGTGCCGGAAGCCCGCTCGCGGTACGCCTGTCTCACATCGCCCGCGACCTCAAGGATGTCGTCGAGCGCTACCGCCCCGATACCGCCGCCATCGAGAGCATCTACTTTGGCGCCAACGTCCGCTCGGCAATTCCTACGGCACATGCCCGCGGGTCTGCGCTTGTGGCGCTTTCGGAGTGCGCGCTCGAGATCGGCGAGTACACGCCTATGCAGATCAAGCAAGCTGTGGTGGGCACCGGTGCCGCAGATAAGCGGCAGGTCGCCTACATGGTGCGCACGCTCACGCAGCTCGACCACGACCCACATCCCGACCATGCCGCTGATGCCCTGGCTTGCGCCATCTGCCACGTAAACCTCAGCCGCACCCGTGCCCTCACCGGTGGCGAGTTCTATCAACAGAGAGGAACCGGATACTGATGATTTCCCAGCTCCATGGAACGCTTGTCGAGGCCACGATGAGCTCAGCCATCGTTGATGTGTCGGGCGTGGGCTTTGAGCTCGGCATCTCGGGCAGCACCGCGGCCACGTTGCCGGCGCCCGGCGGCGAGGTCCGCCTCTACACGCGCATGCAGGTGCGTGAGGACGCCATGACGCTCTTTGGTTTTGCCTCCAAGGACGAGCGCACGATGTTCGATCGGCTCGTGTCCGTCTCGGGTGTTGGCCCGCGCCTGGCGCTCGCCGTGCTCTCCACCTATACCGTGGGGCAACTGTATTCCCTGGTGATGGCCGAGGATGACAAGGGCATGGCCAAGGTGCCCGGTGTGGGCAAAAAGACGGCTCAGCGCCTTATCTTGGAACTCAAGAGCACCTTTGCCAAGGACAAGGGCTTTGTGCCGGTCGACGTGATTCCCGGACAGGTTGCGATGCCCGTGCCCGCTGCCGCTCCCTCGGCCATCGACGATGCCCGCGCGGCACTCCTTTCCATGGGCTTTAGCCCACAGGAGACCGATGTCGCCCTGAGCGGGTATGATGGGCAGGATATGCGTGTCGAGGATCTGCTCGGCGCGGCGCTTAAGCGACTCGGAATGGATGCGTGATGTGGGAAGCCGATGACTCTCAGGAC
>CAJMNP010000104.1 GCA_905214895.1 uncultured bacterium
TGTCGGAGCGCACGAATTTAACGGTGTACTCCTGCTCGCCGCCCTTGGACAGCGAAGCCTTCACCTTGGCGGTGGTCTCGGTCATGGACTGATCCATACCCTCGATGGAGACGGTGGCGCCCTGCGGGATCGAGGAGATGATCATCGCCTTGGCGTCCTCGGACAGGCTCGAGGCCAGGCAGGACTCGGCCTTGGCGGTATCGCCGTCACCGGCAGCCTGGAACAGGTCGGTGATGACGGACTCCTGCGAGGGATAGCCCATGCCGCGCGTATAAGCATAGCCAAGACCGCCGGCAGCAATCACGATGAGCAGAAGCAGCGCCAGGAAGATCTTAAGACCCGTGTGGCGGTGGCGACGACGAACCTTGGCCTGCTTGCGGTCCTGCTGGACCATCTCGGACTCGGACAGCGTAAAGAAGCCGGTATCAGAGGGGTCGGGCATAAACTGACCGGTCGTGCCCGTGGGATCGAGCGGGTCGACAGCGGGAGCGTCCATCGCGGGAGCCGGAGCCGTGGACATGGCCGTCTGGGCCGAAAGCGCGGCGAGCGAGTCGTGCACGCGGGCAAGCTCGTCGGCCTGCTCGGGCGTGAGCTGGTAGATACCGTCGGCGGTAGCGGCGTTAAAGGCATCGAGCGCATCGGAAGGACGGCCGGCGGCGGAAAGCGCTTGGCCCATGCCGGCGTTGAGGGCGCGCGTATCGTCGCGCGGGCCGGCAAAGTCGATAGCCGTGCGATAGGTCTCAACGGCGTCCGCGGGGCGGCCGAGCTTGATGAAGCAGCGGCCCAGATCGCCGAGGGCGGCGGCAGGAGCGGGGTTGGCGCCGTCGATGGCAGCCTGACGGAAGGCAGTACCGGCGTTGGCATAGTCGCCCGACTGGAACAGCGCGTTGCCCAGACCCAGGTAGGCCTTAAAAGGCGTGGCGTAGGAAGCGTCCTGGGTAGCTGCAGAGAACGCCTGGGCAGCCGTGGTGTAGTCGCCCACCGCGGCGAGTGCCTTGCCGCGGTTGGTAAGCAGGGCGCCGCGCTTGCCATAGGCGCCGTCGTTGAGGGCGGCGGCGTAGGCCTCGGCGGCCTCGGCGTACATGCCAAGATGCATCAAGGCGTTGCCACGCAGGTGGTCGGCCTCACCCATGATCTCGTTGGGAGTCTTTGCCGCGCCAAGCATCTGGGCGGCAGCGGAAAAATCACCCGCGCGATAAGCGGCGCGGCCCTGTTGGATCAGCTGGCTATTCAAGGAAGTCCCCTTTACTCGTGAACGATCTCGACATGAACGATCTCGTCGCCGGCGCGCAGCTGCGAGATGACGTCGAGGCCCTCGACCGTGGTGCCAAAGACGGTATAGCCGGAGTCGAGGTTGTGTTGGGCACCCAGGCAGAAGTAGAACTGCGAGCCCGCGGAATCGGGATCCATGGAGCGGGCCATGGCAAGCGCGCCGTCAACATGGCTGTTACGCGGATTGGTGGCAAACTCGCCCTTGATGCAGTAGCCGGGGCCGCCGGTGCCGGGCATACCGTCGGGGCCCTCAAGGCCGGCAGCGACGTCGGCGCCGGACATATCGCGGGTATTGGGGTCGCCGCCCTGGATCACAAAGCCGGGCACATAGCGATGGAACTTAAGGCCGTCATAGAAGCCCATCGTGGAAAGCTCGCAGAAGTTCGCCACATGGATGGGGGCGCCCTCACCGTCAAACTTGACCTTGATGGTGCCCTTCGACGTCTCGATCACCGCGCACTCGTCACCGACGAGCTGGTACTCGGGCGTATAGAGCTCTTTCTTAAAACCAAACATGTGGTTCCTTCCTCGTGCGTTTAAAGCATATTTGTACGAATTGTAGCAATAAGCACGGGCTTCCATCAATTGCGCACGCAGGTTATGCCGCTGGAGGGCAACAAATTACGAACGCTGCTGCGGCCTCCATGCGCTCACGTTGGCGTCGTACTGGTTAAGCGCGCTGTTGCCGCCCTGTGCGATGGGCGCCAGGATCTCGCTCTGACGGGCGCTCAGCGACTCGCCGTCGGGAATGGACAGCGAGATATCCCAGCTCTGGCAGATCACGTCGACACGTTCGTACATCCACTGGGCAAGCTGCTTTAGGTGATCGATGTCCTCCGCATAGACCGTGTCGTCCTGAACCTTGAGGTTGTTGAGCTCATCCTGGGTCTTTTTAATCTGGTCGCGCAGGGCATAGGCGCTCTGTGACAGCTCCTGGCGGGTGGAAAGCGGTGTACGCAGATAGCCGTTATTAAACGAATCGATGACCTCGCCGATCTGATCATCGTCGCTGTACGACACGATGGCCTGGTACAGGCCGTCGAGCCTGGTGTAGAGCTGGTCGTCGGTTAAGACAGTCTCCTCCTGAACGACCTCGGACGCATCCTCTTGCTTGGGCTCTTTCTCGGTGGCCTCGCCCTTTTGGCGCGACGGGAAGGTGGTCTTGGCGGCCTGGCCAAACTGGTCGTAGAAGCCGGGCATGACGCCCATGGGATCGGCAGTCACAAACCAATACGCACCACCGCACACGGCGGCGAGCACCGCGATGACGATGAGCGGTTTGGGAATATGGCGCTTGTGCTTGTGATAGGCATCCTCGTCGGGGTGGACCTTGCGCTTGGGCTTTTGCTTTTTGGGCTGGGCATCATCGCGCAGGGACACCGGCGTGGGGATATCGACCTTTGGGATACCAAAGTCCTTATCGAAGGCAGGCAGCACGCAGGTCTCGTTGGGGTCGGCTGCGTCGGAGAGCACCGCAGCGGCAGATGCCGGCGCGTGGGGCACCTCGGTATCGATCTGCTCCTGCGTCAGGCGCGGAAAGCCGGCCGTGCGCCCTGCGGCCAGGTCGGATGCCGCCGCGTCCTCGGAAAGGATGCCTGGAGCGGGGCGTCCACACTTGGGACAGGTACGGTCATGCGGGGACAGACGGGCGCCGCAGCCGTCGCAGAACACGAACTCGTTATGCTCGGGGCCATCGCCCGGACCAACGTATGCGTTGCAATAGGGGCAGAACGAGGCGCCGTCCTCGATGGACTTTAGGCAATGCGGGCAGATCACGGCATCCTCTTTCCGAAGCAATTCAAACAATCGAGGTTAGAGCATAACATCGACACGGCCCCACAAGCGCAAGGCACCAATTCAACATCGCCAGAAAAATCATCCCTGAAGGCAGCGAACTACTTCTTTTTCTTGGGCATCGAGACTTTGATGCCCTGGGGCGATTTGGTCACGCGGGAGCGCTTAACGCCGGCGCTCTTCTTTTTCTTGGGCTGGGTCTGGGCCACGCCCTCGAGTGCGCGGGCCTCGGCCTCACGAACGGTGCGAGCTTCGCGGCGCTGCGCCATGTCGGCGGCGACGCGCTTGGCAAAACGCTCCGCCGTCGAACCCGTCGAGCTCACCTTGCCGCCGCCGCGACCCAGGCGAACACGCACGCCACGGCCAAAGCCGGTGGCCGCATGACGGCGACGGGGCTTAAGCGAGTCCATCATCGTGGCAAGCTTAAAGAACACCGCACAGGTAAAGACGACGATAGCCGCCAAGATGACCATCTGACCCATCGACAAGTTGGCAATCGACAGCAGCTCCGGGAACCCGATAACGCCCGTCAAAATACCGGCGATGACAAACACGAAAAGCACCACGCGCAAAGGCGTGAGCGGCTGCGAAATGCGCCAGATCAGGCTGACACTCGCCGCGCACGACGTGAGCAGGCACATGGTCGAAAGCGTAAGCTGGCTAAAGCCAAATACGCGCGCCACAAAGATATCGAGCGCCGCGGCCAAAATAACCGCAATCGACGCCGGCAGCGCACGCTTAAGCACGTTGGTCAAGAACGACCCCTTCACGCGGGCGTTGTTGGGCTCCAGGCCCAACACAAAGCCCGGCGCGCCGATGCAGAAGAAGTTGATGAGCGTCATCTGAATGGGCTCAAAGGGATACGGCGGCAGCGCGATGCATAGCGCCGCCAGGCCCATCGAGAACAGCGTCTTGGTCAGAAAGAGCGCGGCAGAACGCTGCAGGTTGTTGATGGAGCGACGACCCTCGGCTACCACGGCGGGCATCGAGGCAAAGTCGTTGTCCACCAACACGATCTCGGCCACATTGCGCGCGGCATCGGAGCCGGCGGCCATCGCCACGGAGCAGTCGGCCTCCTTGAGCGCCAGCACGTCGTTGACGCCGTCGCCCGTCA
>CAJMNP010000105.1 GCA_905214895.1 uncultured bacterium
ACTGATTGGAGTGAACCATGCGTAAACTGTTTTCCCGTCAGCTCATCGAGGCCCGTCACGAGATGCTGAGCATCTACGAGGCCGTCGATCTGGCGCTTCACGACGCCGTGAAGGCCTATGTGACCGATGATCGCAAGCTCGCCACCAAGACCAAGAAGCGTACGCTTTCGATTGACGCTCGCTGCGCCAACTTGGAGGCCGTGTGCTACAACCTGATCGCTACGCAGTCGCCGGTCGCCTCCGACTTCCGCTTGCTGCAGACGATCATCTACGTCGACTTTAACCTGCAGCGCATGACCGATAAGGTTCGCCAGATCTGCCGCGCCACGCGTCACATGGTCAAGGCCGACATCTCGCTGCCCCAGGAACTCGTCGGTACGGTTGAGGCCGAGGCCGAGGCTGTTTACCAGGTGCTGGGTTCGTCACTTTCTGCGCTCGTCACCAACGACATGTCCATCATCTGCAACCTGGCCGTCGAGGACGAGCCGGTGCATGCGGCGTACGAGAAGTTCTTCCGCATCTTTAACCGCATGGACACGGGCGATTTTATGGACGACGACAGCAACTATGACGATCTGCGCCGCGCCATTATGGTTTCGCGCTACCTCGATCGTATCGCCTCGATTTCCATCGATGCTGCCTGCCGTCTGACCTTCCTTTTGACCGGACAGCGCATGACTGCCGGCGATATCGCCCGTACGGACGAGGATGAGCTTGAGAGCATGCGCGTGCCTTCGGGCGAGGGTGTCATCATGAGGCCCGCCGTGGATGCGGGCTATGTTGCCAAGGTGCCTGCTAACGAGGTGAGCGAAGGCCTTCGCTACCTGCTCGAGCACCTCGAGGACGAGGATGACACCGAGGATGACGAGGAGTAGGGTAGCTTCGTTCGTCGAAAGATTGTAAATACCTAAGTGAGCGCGGCCTTGCACATGCAGGGCCGCGCTCTTGCGTTAGCATGGGACTATTTGTATGGCTGTCTGCGGAGGCGATTGGCAATGGATAACTATTTGGACTTGATGCGCGCTCGCCGCGAGCAGATTCTGGAGTGTTTTTATGCGGCACTCGATCGCGCGGGCCGTCCCCACGATGCCGCGCGCCTGATTGCCGTCTCCAAGACTGTTGGCGTCGATGAGACCGTTGCCGCTATTCAGGCGGGGTATCGCCATTTTGCCGAGAACCGCCCGCAGGAGCTCGTTCGCAAGCTCGCGGGCCTCGCAGAGCATCCGGAGCTACCCGAGGTGCGCTTCGATATGATCGGCAACCTGCAGACCAACAAGATCAATGCGGTTCTGGGCTCGGCCGAGCTGATTCATTCGGTAAGCTCGCTGCATTTGGCTCAGGCTATCTCGAGCCGTGCGGTCCGTAAGATTGAGGCGGGCGAGCTCTCCGGCCCCCAGCGCGTTCTGCTCGAGGTCAATGTGAGCGGCGAGGAGTCCAAGGGCGGCTTTTCGCCCGACGAGGTTCGCGACGCCGCAGGCGAGCTTGCGGAGCTTGAGGGAATTTGTGTGCAGGGCCTTATGACTATGGCGCCCCGGGGGAACAAGGATGTGGCGCGCCGCACCTTTGCCGGACTTCGCGAGCTAAGGGACGAGCTTGAGGCGACGCACTCCGATCTGAGCCTGCCTGAGCTTTCCTGCGGCATGAGCGAGGACTTTGAGCCTGCCCTTGAGGAAGGCTCTACGCTCGTTCGCCTGGGCAGGGTAGTATTTAGCCCGGAGTTTGCAGTAAAATAAGGCTCTGAAGTGCGCGCTGATTATCGGAGCGCCTGCACTAAACCGCGAGAGGACACAACCATGGGCTTCCTTGACGAGATTAAAAATAAGATGCACCTGGGCGGCCAGCAGGGTTACGACCAGGGTTATGGCCAGGACGACGACTACGGCTACGATGATGGCTATGACGACGGCTACCAGAACAACGGTTACAGTGGTGCCTCGGGCGAGGGCTTCTACACCCAGGACGAGCCGAGCAACGGCCTGTTGGGCCAGACGCGCCGCGGCGAGGCCGAGTCGGTGGCCGTGTACACACGCTCCGGTCAGCTGGTCGGCGACGATTCTCGCCACGCTACGACCTACAACCCGCCATCGCGCTCGCAGGAGACGGTTGCGGGCGGTTATCGTCCCGGTGCCTACGACACGCCGTCGAGCTACGCCGAGAGCACACGTGCCCGCGCCGCTGCCCCCGCGCCTGCTCCCTCACCGAGCGATGCCTCGGCGTATGCGAGCAACATCATCAATGCTACGCCGCAGCTGCCGGCCTATGTCCTGCGCCCCGAGAGCTATGACGACGTGGAGACCGTCGTGCGCCGCGTGCGCACCAAGCAGCCTGTCGCGCTGATTTTTGTGGGCGTTCGTACCGAGGTCGCCAAGCGCGTCCTGGACTTCTCTTACGGCTTTGCCTGCGGCCTGGGTGCCACAGTCAAAGAGGTGGGCGATCGCGTGTTTATGGTGCTGCCTGCCGGTTGCGAGGTCAAGGATTCGGACCTCAAAAAGCTCCGTGCCGACGGCTACCTTAAGTAAAAGTAAGACGAGGAGATTCTCATCAACATCTACACCATTGTCCAGCTGGTCAATACGCTGTTCAACTTTTACTCCACGCTCATTGTGGTCTACTGCCTTATGACGTGGATCCCCATGAAGCAGGGTGGATTGCTGCAGGATATCGCCGCTGTTCTCGATAGCGTGTGCGGCCCGTGGCTCAATTTGTTCCGCCGGTTTATCCCGCCGATGGGCGGCGTCGATTTTTCACCGGTCGTTGCGATTATTGCGTTGCAGTTGGTGCAGAAGCTGGTTCTGCAACTTCTTATAGGTATACTCATATAAAACTGGCTTAGTAACTCACGTCGGGCGCACGGCGCCAAGGCGAAGATAAAGGAGAACTTGTTATGGCTATTACCCCTGCTGACATTCAGGCTCAGACCTTCTCTGAGGCCAAGCGCGGCTACGATCCCGCCGAGGTCGACGTCTTCCTGGAGACCCTGTCCTCTGAGGTCGACGCCATGCTCGCCAAGATTGTCGATCTTAAGGGTCGTCTGACCGCCACCGAGCAGCAGCTCGCCGACACGCAGGCCCAGCTCGCTCAGGCTCAGGATGCTGCCGCTCAGGCCGTCCCTGCCGCGCCCGTCGCCGCTCCTGCGCCCGACTTCTCCGCTCAGGAGCGTCAGATTTCCGCTGCCCTGATTGCTGCCCAGCAGACCGCCGAGGGCATTGTCAACGACGCCAACGAGAACGCTGACCGCATCCGCAACGAGGCCGACGCCAAGGCCCGTGAGGTCATCCGTCAAGCCCTGACCGAGAAGCAGGCCGAGCTTGAGGAGATCGACCGTCTTAAGGCTTCCCGTGAGGAGTTCAAGGCCGAGTACCTCAAGCTCATCCAGCACTTCATGGACGATGCTCAGAACTCCTTCCCGTCCGATCTCATGGCTTCCACGCCGGTCGGTTCCGCCGCTTCTCCGGCTGTGACCGTTCCTGCTGCCGAGCCGCTGCCCGTCGCCGAGCCGGTTATCCCCGTTGCCGATCCCTTCGCACCGATCGACAACTTCGCCGCCGACGACCTGGACTAACATCCAGCTATCATTTAGCGCCTAGAAAGGGCCCACAGCTTGTGGGTCCTTTTTTGTGGCTGTATGCAGCCTGCAAAACAAAACGCCGAGTCCTGCGTTTGAGGGCACAGAACTCGGCGAACGGGTGAGCGGTCAAAGGTGGATTAAGGCATGTCCCAAAAATCTACTTGAGGAGGAAGTCGGGGAGGGGAATGGTGCGGGCCTCGCGGTGTTCGGGATCGGCGATATGGTCGGCAGGATAGCCGCAGACGAGCATGTGATAGGGATAGATGCCCTCGGGCAGGCTGAACTGCTCACAGGCCACCTCAGGCTTAAAATGGCACACCCAGCACGTACCCAGGCCCTGCTCCTCGGCCTCCATCATCATCTGATCGCACACGATCGAGGTGTCGATAGCGCTGGAGTTCATCTGGTCATAAGGGCGCACCCAGGCGTCATCGGTAACGCTGCAAATAAGAAAGATAAGCGGTGCCCCAAAGATAGACCCGTCACGAGCAAACCGAGGCTGACAAGCAGCAGCCTTCTCCAGAAGCTCAGGCGTAT
>CAJMNP010000106.1 GCA_905214895.1 uncultured bacterium
GCGCCGCGCACCTATGCCGACATTACGGGCGAGGCGCTCAGCGCCGCCATCGAGCGCGATCCGCAGGTTGTGGGCATCACGGCTGCCACGCCCTACATCATGGGCTTTACACCCGAGCTTCGCGCCGCGGCAGGCAAGCAGTTTGTCGACGTGGGCATTGCCGAGGAACACGCCGTGACCTTTGCCACCGCGCTTGCGCGCTCGGGCGCCAAGCCAGTCTTTGGTGTGTACGGCACGTTTTTGCAGCGCGCCTACGACGAACTGTGGCACGACCTGTGCCTCAACGACGCCCCGGCAACGATCCTGGTGTTTGGCGCATCGATCTTTGGCACCACATCCGAGACGCACCTCTCGTTCTTTGATATTTCCATGCTGGGCGGTCTTCCCAACATGCGCTACCTGGCGCCTTCCTGCATGGAGGAATATCTGTCCATGCTGAGCTGGTCGCTCGACCACCGCGAGCATCCCGTGGCGATTCGCGTGCCTGGTATTGGCCTGGTAAGCCGACCCGATCTGGCGCCCGCCGAAGACGCCGACTACAGCGCCGTTCGCTACAACGTGGTGCGCCAGGGTCGCGGCGTTGCTGTGCTCGCGCTTGGCGATTTCTTTGAGCTGGGCGAGCGCGTGGCAAACCGCCTGGCTGCCGAGTACGGCATCGAGGCCACGCTCGTCAACCCGCGCTTTGTAACCGAGCTTGACCGTGAGTTCCTCGACAGCCTTGCCGCCGAGCACCGCGTTGTCGTGACCATCGAAGACGGCATCTTGGACGGCGGCTGGGGCGAACGCGTGGCATGTTATTTGGCCTGTACGCCGCTGCGCACGCGCACCTTCGGCATCGCCAAGGGCTTCCCCGACCGCTACGACCCCAACGAACTGCTCGCGCAGAACGGCATGACGGTCGAGAACATGGCCGCCGAAGCCGTGAGACTACTCAACGAGTAAGAAAACCTCCGCAAGGGAAGCACCCCTGCGGAGGTTTTTATTTTCGCGGCGCGATTATCTCAATCTGTAACATCTAGGGCCCGAATTCCCGTCTAACTGTTACAGACCTAGACAAGACCTCTTAGTCCCTGACCTTTGTCTCAATCTATAACAGATAGAGACCTTTTGGCCGTCCAGATGTTACAGATTGAGACATTCGAATTCCCCTGAAGAGAAAATCTCAATCTGTAACAGTTACTCGGCAAAAATGGCTGCAGATGTTACAGATCGAGACAAAACAGCGGGGCAGGCCGCCACATCTGCAAGAACCACCACAAAGGTGCCTGTCCCCTTTGTGGTGGTTTTAGGTCATGGTCGCAAAGCGCTATCTCAGCTGCAATAACCGACGTTTGCCCAGATAAAACCTGCCAAAATAAACCTGTCCCTTTTTGGTAGGTAGAATAACCCATAAGGTAAGTATGTTTCTGAGTTATTTCGTGTTGACCCATTTGAGCGGGATAGGGTATAACTCTACTCAACCGCTAGGGATTTTATTGAGAAAGGTGTTCTACTATGAGCAAGAACCTCTCCCAGCAGGTCGTTCTCGACCGCCGCGGCTTCGTTGCCGCCACCTTCGCAACCGTCGCCGGCCTTGGTCTTGCCGGCTGCTCCGACACCAGCGCCGAGGCCGACAAGGGTTCCGCCGCCGGCTCCTCAAAGGGCTCCGAGGATACCGAGGCTTCCACCACGCTCGATGCCAAGGCATTCGACAAGCTCGTCGACAACGGTCCCAAGGCCGATGACGACGCCATCGCCGCCAGCACCTGGGCGACGGCCGTCAAGGACGCCGGCGTCTTTAAGATCGGTGGCGTTCAGACCTCCACGCTCTTCTCCCTCCTCAACGAGAAAGACGGCCAGACCCGCGGCTTTGACGCCGGTATCGCACAGCTCCTGTCCAACTACATTCTGGGCGAGAACAAAGTCGAGATCACCCAGGTGACCTCGGACACGCGCGAGTCCGTCCTGCAGAACGGCCAGGTCGACGCCGTCTTTGCCACCTACACCATCACCGACGAGCGCAAGAAGCTTGTCTCCTTTGCCGGTCCCTATTACTACACGCAGCAGGCCATCCTGGTGCTTGCCGATAACGACGACATCAAGAGCGTCGACGACCTGGCCGACAAGAACGTCGCCGTCCAGTCCGGCTCCAACGGCCCCGCCATCCTGGAGGAGTTCGCCCCCAAGGCCAGCCAGCAGGAGTTCAAGACCGACGAGGAGGCCCGCCAGGCACTCCAGCAGGGCCGCGTTGACGCCTACGTCATCGATAACAACATGCAGCAGAGCGCCCTAGTCCGCGAGCCCGGTAAGTACAAGATCGCCGGCAAGCCTTTCGGCAGCAAGGAGCCCTATGGCATCGGCCTGCCGCTCGATTCCGACGGCGTCGCCTTTGTCAACGACTTCCTTAAGAAGATCGAGGACGACGGCACCTGGACCGAGCTGTGGCAGATCTGCATTGGCGACCGCACGGGCGACACCAATGTTCCCGAGCTGCCCGAGATCGGTGCCTAGGCAGCGAACCTGGTAACGACCGCAACGAAACCATGTGGAAACGCATGATGCGCTTTATTGCGGTAAACTGTTTCCTCACTGAGTTGTCGGGGCTTCCGTACACACGGGAGCCCCTTTCCTTATCGGCGGGAGGTCCGCATGAGTCTCTCCGAGCTCTGGTCGCTCTATGGCCAGAACTATATCGACGCGCTGCTCGCAACCTGGGGCATGACGCTTGAATCGTTTGCCATCGCCATGGTGCTGGCCGTCGCCGTCACCGTGATGCGCGTGTCGCCGCTCAAGCCGCTGCGCGTCTTTGGCGACCTGTATGTCCAGGTCTTCCGTAACATCCCCGGCATCGCGCTGCTCATCATCGTCGTCTATGCGCTGCCGCCGCTCAAGGTCGTCCTGCCCTACCGCACCTGCGTTATCGTCGCCACGGTCCTTTTGGGCTCGGCCTTTGGCTCCGAGAACTTTATGAGCGGCATCAACACCGTCGGCGTCGGCCAGGTGGAAGCCGCCCGCTCGCTCGGTATGAGCTTCAGCCGTATCCTCGCCAAGATCGTGATTCCGCAGGCGCTGCGCTCGAGCGTGCTGCCCATGACCAACCTCTTTATCGCCGTCATGCTTACCACCGCGCTCGGCAGTCAGGTGCCGCTTAAACCGCAGGAGCTCACCGGCGTGGTGAGCTACATCAACACGCGCTCGCTCGGCGGCGTCGCCGCGTTCTTTATCTCGGCGCTCGGCTACCTGGGCACGGCCTTTGTAGTGAGTCACATTGGCAACTACATCGATAAGAAGGTGAGGATCCTCCGATGAGCAAGCACTCCTCTCCCGCGCTCACCATGCGCGATGCGCTCTACGAGGCTCCCGGCCCCAAGATGCGCGCCAAGATTCGCATCGGCACCGCCATCTCGCTTGTTGCTGTCGCCGCGCTCGCCATCCTGGTACTGCAGCGCTTTTATGTGACCGGTCAGCTTTCGGTCCACTATTGGTATTTCTTTACGCACCTCACCACCTGGAAGTTCCTGCTTGCCGGCTTTGAGGGCACCGTTAAAGTCGCACTCACCGCTGGCGTCATTGCGCTGGTGCTGGGCTTAGCCCTTATGCTCGGCCGCACCAGCGGCATCAAGCCGCTGCAGCTGGTCTGCCGCGTGCTCACCGATTTCTTCCGCGGCGTGCCGAGCCTTCTGTTCATCTACTTCTTCTTTTTGGTGCTGCCCCAGTACAAGATCGCGCTGCCGTCGTTTTGGATGCTCACGCTTCCCGTCGCGCTTGCTGCAGCCGGCGTGCTGGCCGAGATTTTCCGCGCCGGCGTCAACGCCGTGCCGCGCGGCCAGGTCGAAGCCGCCCAGGCGCTCGGTCTCTCCAAGGCTAAAATCACCTTTAAAATCGTCCTGCCGCAGGCTATTCGATTTATCATTCCGTCGTTGATTTCTCAGCTCGTAGTCGTGGTCAAGGACACCACCGTCGCCTACGTGGTGAGCTACCCCGACCTTATGCAAAATGCCCGCGTGCTCATTACCAACTACGATGCACTCGTATCGGTTTACCTGGTGATCGCGGTCATCTATATCCTCATCAACGTCGCGATCAACAAGGCCGCTGTCTACGTTTCGCACAAGACCG
>CAJMNP010000107.1 GCA_905214895.1 uncultured bacterium
AACATCGATGGACTGCTCGCGGGGCATCGACCCTTCCGCAGCCCGCATCACAGCATTTCGACCGCGGGACTCATCGGCGGCGGACGTCCGGTGCATCCGGGCGAAATTAGCCTTGCTCATGGCGGCGTGCTCTTTTTGGACGAGCTCGCCGAGTTTCCCACCGGCGTGCTGCAGACGCTGCGTCAGCCCATCGAGCGTGGGTACGTGAGGATCGTGCGCGTTGACGGGGCCTTTACGTTCCCGTCGCGCTTTCAGCTGCTAGCCGCGAGCAACCCCTGCCCCTGCGGGTTTTTGGGCGATCGCGAAGTGCCGTGTCGCTGTTCCGCGTCGATGGTCGAGCGCTATCGTGGCAAGTTGCGCGGTCCTTTGGCTGATCGTATCGACATGATGATTGACGTGACCCGCCCCGATCCTCAGGTGATCATTGAGGGCGCGGAGGGTATGTCATCGGCCGAGCTGCGCGATTACGTCGTGCGTGGGCGCGCCTTTCGCGCCTGGCGTGAATCCCGTATGGACGATGCGGACACCGAGGCCGAGGAAGATGAGTCGCGGTCCATTGACGGCGTCGTTTCGACCTTTGGGCTTGATGAGGCCGCCGAGAAATGCGTGCTTGGCCTGTCGAAGCGCACGCATCTCACGGGTCGCGGCATCGTGCGCCTGGTACGCATCGCGCGCACGATCGCCGATGTTGCCGAAAGCGAACGGGTGTCGCAGGATCACGTGCTCGAGGCGGCGATGTACCAGGGAAGGAGGGACCAATGATGGCCGAGGGGACCTTCGAACTGCATCCAGGTGATGCGTTGTATCCCGAGACCGTTTTAGAGCTTTCTGATGTACCCCAGACGCTCTATGTGCGCGGCAACGCCGAGGTGCTTTCGATGCCTGCGCTATCCATTATCGGTGCACGCAAGGCATCGCCGTATGGTCTCGCCGTGGCAGAACTTGCGGCCAAGGTGGCGGTCGAGGCGGGGGTGACGGTGGTCTCGGGCGGTGCGGTCGGCTGCGACCAGGCGTCGGGTTGGGCCGCGGTCAACGCCGGGGGCAAGCACGTCGTGGTACTGGGGACCGGCGCCGATGTTGTCTATCCGCGCTCGAGCGCCGGCCTCATAACGCGCACACTCGATACGGGCGGCGCGGTCGTTTCGATTTCGCCGTGGGGTATGGGACCGCGTAAGTTCGCCTTTCCGCGGCGCAATCGTGTAATCGCCGCCTTGTCGCAGGCACTCTTTGTTTCCGAGGCGGGCATGCCCTCGGGTACGTTCTCCACGGCGGAGGCCGCTATGGACTTGGGACGAGAGCTACTTGCCGTGCCGGGCTCCATCCTTTCGCCCGAGTCGCGCGGGACCAACTATCTCATCGCTAACGGAGCCTGCTGCATCATCGACGAGGAATCAATCGAGATGGCCATCTCGCGCATCTACGGCACGCTGCGCTACTCGCGTCCCGATGCACCTGGCATCGCCGATCTGGACCCAACACAGCAGACCGTGATGCACGCGCTTATCGCCTCGCCGCTCAAGGTCGACGACATTGCCGCGCTCGTCTCGCTTGATGCTGTCGGTGTGCTCAAGCTCTTGGGCTCGCTCGAGCTCGAGGGCCTTATCGAGCGCATGATGGATGGAAGGTATGCGCCCTCAAAGTTTGCGCTTCACGCCCAGACGCCCTTCGGTCACAATGGAAAGCGTGTCAATTAGAAAGGTGTTTGCAGATGCAGTTCGATCAGGTGACGGTTATCGGTGGCGGTCTGGCGGGTTCGGAATGTGCGATCCAGCTGGCAGATCGCGGGTTTGCCGTAAAGCTGTGCGAGATGCGCCCCCAGGTGAGCTCTCCGGCCCACCATACCGACCACCTGGCCGAGCTTGTCTGCTCAAATTCGTTTAAGTCAACCCGTCCGGACTCCGCTGCTGGCCTGCTAAAGGCCGAGCTCGAGCGTATGGGTTCGGTACTGCTCGATTGCGCGCATCGTGCGGCCGTTCCCGCCGGCGGTGCCCTGGCGGTCGACCGCGTCAAGTTTTCCGAGCTTGTCGAGGCCGAGGTTGCCGCCCGACCCAATATCGAGGTCGTGCATGGCGAGGTCACGCAGATTCCCGAGGGCCACGTGGTCATTGCCGCGGGCCCGCTGTGTTCTCCAGCATTGAGCGAAGAGGTCATGAAGCTCGTCGGTGGCGACGCCTTGGCGTTCTTTGACGCTGCCGCGCCAATCGTCGATGCCTCCACGCTCGATATGGACGTGCTGTTTTCGCAGTCGCGCTATGAGGAGCAGGGGAGCGGCGACTATCTCAATGCTCCGCTCAACAAGGAGGAGTACGAGGCCTTTATCGAGGCACTCACCACCGCCGATCGCGTGGTGCTCAAGGACTTTGAGGGTGGTGACCTGTTCCAGGCCTGTCAGCCTGCCGAGGAAGTCGCCCGCACTGGCAAGGATGCCATCCGCTTTGGCGCCATGAAGCCCGTCGGCCTCACCGACCCGCGTACCGGACGTCGCCCTTGGGCGGCGATTCAGCTGCGCGCCGAGAACAAGGAGAAGACCGCCTACAACCTGGTGGGCTTCCAGACCAACCTGACCTTTGGCGAACAAAAGCGTGTCTTCCATATGGTTCCCGGTCTGGAGAATGCCGAGTTCTTCCGTTATGGCGTCATGCACCGCAATACTTTTGTCGATGCGCCGCACGTTCTTGACGGCACCTTTGCCGTGCCCGGTACGAGCGTGCGCCTCGCCGGTCAGATCACCGGCACCGAAGGCTATATGGAGGCCGTGGCGACCGGTCTGCTCGCTGCGCTCAACACCTATGTCGAGGCTATCGGTGCGGCTCCTGTTGATCTTCCTCGCGTGGGTGCCCTGGGCGCGCTCGTGGGCTATGCGACCGATCCGGCAACGGTGGGCTATCAGCCCATGCACGTTAACTTTGGCTTGGTGCCACCGCTCGAGGACGGCAAGCGCCGCAGTAAACGCGACCGCTACCAGGCATATGCGGATCGCGCGCTCGAGGCCCTCGATGCCTACTTGGCCACGCGTTCCGACTTGTTTGGGGGCGACCGGTCATAGCCTTTGACCTTTACGATACCGTTGACTCGTTTATCGCCTACATCGCACGTGTCGAGGGGCTCTCTCCCAATACGGTGACTGCCTATGGATCGCGGTTGGAGCGCTTTGCTGCCTGGTGCGAGCGTACGGGTGTCGATGCGCGTATGGCCGATGTGCGTACCGTCCGCGCATATTTGGCCGAGTTTTCGCGCGAGCAGGTGGCGCCTCGCACCATTGCCGCGCATTTGTCGGCTATTCGGTCGCTCTATCGTTGGATGGCTGCCGAGGGGATTGTCGAGGGCGATGCGGTCTCGGCGATCGCGTCGCCCAAGCTGCCGCGCGACCTGCCCGGTGTGCTGACGACCCAACAGGTCGAGGCGCTGCTAAAGACGCCTGATACTTCGACGCCCGTGGGACTGCGCGATGCGGCGATGCTCGAGCTGCTCTATGCCTCGGGTGCCCGCATCTCGGAGCTTGCCGCGCTTAACGTGGAATCCATCGCTTGGTCGGAGCGCGTGGTTCGCCTTTGGGGCAAGGGGAGCAAGGAGCGCATCGTTCCTCTGTATCGTCGCGCACTTGAGGCGACGCGCACCTATGTCGAGGAGGGGAGACCGGTGCTGCTCGCCCAGGCAAAGCACCGCGACGCCGCAGCCGGTCTGCATCCGCTGTTTATTTCTGCGCGCGGTAATCGCATGAGTGCCGCTATGCTCAGGCGACGGTTCCATATGCTGGCGACGTGCGCCGGCATTCCGGCCGACATCGCGCCTCATGCGATGCGCCACACGTTTGCGACCGATCTGCTTGAGGGCGGCGCGGATCTGCGTTCGGTTCAAGAGCTGCTGGGGCATGCGAGCCTGTCCACGACGCAGATCTACACGCATCTCACGCCCGACCGGCTTAAGCGCGCCGTGACCCAGGCCCATCCCCGGGGCGAGTAAGCTGGACGGCTCGCGTTGCGCTTAGGTGTGTGGTTTTGATTGCGGGTTGGCAGAAAGAGGCAATCCTGCTATCATTCATCGGGTTGCTTCACGGCAACAGGTTTTTATCACGCACGCG
>CAJMNP010000108.1 GCA_905214895.1 uncultured bacterium
TACAACGGCGACCACATGAGCATGTACGCCGTCAACGCGAGCGTGCCCAAGACGCTTGTGCGCCATCTGGTGCGCTATGCGGCTGATGTCTTTGGCGGGCGTATTGCCGAGGTCTTGCTCGATATCCTCGATACGCCGGTGTCCCCCGAGCTTCTGCCGCCCACGGGCGACGGCGAGATTGCGCAGAAGACCGAGGATTTGGTGGGCCCGTATGAGCTTCACGACTACTTCCTCTACTACCTGCTGCGTTTTGGCTTTGAGCCGGGCAAGATCTACCGCATGGCGCTCAAGAGCTTCGAGGGCGTCTACGACGCCAAGACCGTCCACACGTGGCTACGTACGTTCTACCGTCGCTTCTTTGCCCAGCAGTTTAAGCGCAGCTGCCTGCCCGATGGTCCCAAGGTGGGTTCGGTGACGCTCAGCCCGCGCGGCGATTGGCGTATGCCGAGTGACGCTAGCTCGCGTCTGTGGCTTGCGCAGATCGACGCGCTCAATCCAGTTGACTAAGGTTGGCTAAATTGAACCAATACGGGGGTTGCAAGCGTTACACTTTTGCAATCTGATGGCCCGTATCGCGCGGCGCTCTTGTCGGAGCGCCGCGTTTTTTATATCGAAAGGTGGCACCATGCAGGCATCGCAGCGTCTCGACCGCTTTGGCGCGGAGGTCTTCGCCTCGCTCAACAACAAGCTTCTCGCGCTGAAGGCTCAGGGCAAGACCATTTACAACATGAGCGTGGGCACGCCCGACTTTAAGCCGTACGACCATGTGGTCGAGGCGCTCACGCAGGCAGCCCAAGATCCCGAGATGTGGAAGTATGCCCTGCGCGACCTACCCGAACTCAAGCAGGCCGTGTGCGATTACTATGAGCGTCGCTTTGGCGTTTCGGGCATTACGCCGTCTATGGTGCAGTCGTGCAACGGCACGCAGGAGGGGGTGGGCCATTTGGGCCTTGCCCTGCTCGATCCGGGTGACACCATTTTGGTTCCCGATCCGTGCTACCCGGTCTTTGAGGCAGGTGCCAAGATCGCCGATGCCAAGCTCGAATACTATCCGCTGGTTGCCGAGCACAATTACCTGCCCTATGTGGCGGGTATCGATCCCGAGGTTGCCGATCGTGCCAAGTACATGATCGTGTCGCTGCCCGCGAACCCGGTCGGCTCGGTGGGCACGCCCGAGGTCTACGAGGAGATTATCGCCTTTGCCCGCGAGCATGATCTGTTGATCGTCCATGATAACGCGTACTCCGACATCGTGTTTGACGGCGAGCCCGGCGGCAGCTTCTTGCAGTATCCCGGCGCGCTCGAGGTGGGCGTTGAGTTCTTCTCGCTCTCCAAGTCGTTTAACGTCACCGGTGCCCGCATCGGCTTTTTGGTCGGTCGCGAGGATGTGGTCTCTGCCTTTGCTAAGCTGCGCGGCCAGATCGACTTTGGTATGTTCTTCCCGATTCAGAAGGCCGCCATCGCGTGCCTGAACGGTCCGCGCGATGAGGTCGAGGCGCAGCGTCTGAAGTACCAGGAACGCCGCGATGCCCTGTGCGACGGTCTTGAGGGCCTGGGCTGGGAGCGTCCCAACGCGCATGGCTCTATGTTTGTGTGGGCCAAGCTTCCCGGTGGTCGCACCGATTCCATGGCGTTTTGCGAGGAGCTCATGGAGAAGGCCGGCGTTGTGGTGACGCCGGGCGCGAGCTTTGGCCCTTCGGGCGAGGGGCACGTGCGCATGGCGCTGGTCCTGCCGCCCGATCAGATCGCTTTGGCTGTCGAGGCCATTCGCGAGGCGGGCCTGTATTAGAAACCTATTTCGACTCGTCAATAGCTCGAAACCGATTTCGTGCAGTTATTTTACGAATTCTGCAAACAATTTCGGTAAACGGTCGATTTTTGGCTGCGAATAGGGGCATAATCAAAGTCCCGATTGGATGTATTGGGATTACGGCAAGCCGCTCGGGTCGTTCCCGGGCGGCTTGTTTGTGGAGAGAGATGGGAGTTTCTAATGGTTAACGAGAAGAAGGTCGCTATTGTCGGCTGCGGCTTCGTCGGTTCGTCTTCGGCGTTCGCTCTGATGCAGAGCGGTCTGTTCTCCGAGATGGTCCTCATCGACGTGGACAAGAACCGCGCCGAGGGTGAGGCTCTGGATATCGCGCACGGCATGACGTTTGCCGAGCCGATGAAGATCTACGCCGGCGATTATTCCGATGTCGCCGACGCCGCCATGATCGTCGTCACCGCTGGCGCTGCCCAGAAGCCCGGTGAGACCCGCCTGGACCTGGTCAACAAGAACGTCAACATCTTTAAGTCCATTATCCCCGAGATTAAGAAGTCCGGCTTCGACGGCATCCTGCTCATCGTCTCCAACCCGGTCGATGTTCTGACCTACGCCGCCATCAAGATGTCCGGCCTGCCCGAGGGCCACGTCATCGGTTCCGGCACCGTGCTCGACACCGGCCGTCTGCAGCAGATGCTTGGTGCCCACGTTGAGGTCGACCCGCGCGATGTCCAGGCCTATGTCATGGGTGAGCACGGCGACTCCGAGTTTGTCGCTTGGTCCAGCGCTCAGGTTGCCGGCGTTCCGCTGAACACCTTCTGCGAGCTTCACGGCCACCTGGAGCACGAAGCCGCCGAGAAGCGCATCGCCGAGGACGTCAAGAACTCCGCCTACACCATCATCGAGAAGAAGCACGCCACCTACTACGGCGTCGCCATGGCCGTCAAGCGCATCTGCACTGCTGTCATGCGTGACGAGCAGACCGTTCTGCCCGTTTCCTCGCTCATGGTGGGCGAGTATGGCCTGTCCGATCTTGCCATCTCCATGCCGACCGTCGTTGGCCGCGACGGCGTTGTCTGCCGCGTCCCCGTGCCGCTGAATGATGACGAGCAGCATGAGCTCACCGCCTCCGCCAAGGCCCTCAAGGACATCATCGACAGCGTCGACTTCTCCTGCTAAATCAAGCTCTTTTGGACAACAGGCTACAATGAAAGGCGTCCGGCCCACACGGTCCGGGCGCCTTTTTGGTGCGAGGGGGTCAGGTTACTTTGCACCACCCCAATGCACCATAGTTGATGGGAGGGCCATGTCGGATTCGCCTAATTTTTTGACCTATGCCCAGACGGCGTTTGATCCGTTTGAGGAACGGCCGTTCTGCGCGGTGGATAGCCTGGTCTTTGCGTGGTTGTCCTATTTGCGTTTGCCGGGTGATATGGCGGAGCTGACGAACTGGCAGGGCCTAGACGTACGCGAGCTGCTGCGCGCCGAGTGCTACCAAGACATGATTGGCGACTTGTGGGACCCAGAGGGGAGCAGGGCCTTGTTGGAGGCCGTGGCGGCAAGCCCTCGCTACCGTGGCGTGCACGTTTGTGGCTATCGTGCCGTGAGCGATGTGGTGGCGACAGAGCAGTTTGCAGCCATGACGTTCCGGTTTCCGGCGGGGTTTAGCTATCTTTCCTTCCGGGGGACCGACAGCACGATTGTGGGCTGGAAAGAGGACTTTAACATGGCGTTCCGGTGTCCTGTGCCGGCCCAGGAATCCGCGGCGCGTTATGTAGACGAGGCGGCGGATGCGATTGACGGGCCGCTTTTGTGCGGAGGTCATTCCAAGGGTGGAAACCTTGCGGTGTACGGTGCGGCGATGTGCCCCGATGTCGCCCGTGAGCGAATCGAACGGGCGTATTCCCATGATGGTCCGGGCTTCGTCGAGGAGTTTCTGAGCGGCAACGCCTTCGCCGACCTATCCGGTCGAATCGACAAGACGCTACCTCGGTCGTCGATCTTTGGCATGATTTTCGAGACACAGGAGGACTATGCCATCGTTGAGAGCACCGAGTTCAGCCTGCTTCAGCATAATCCCTTTAGCTGGGTGGTTGATGATCGCGACTTCGTGTACTGTGAGCGCCTGTCCGCCGGTGCTCGATACGTTGATGGCTCCATTCGCGAGATGCTGCTTGCGGTGTCGCCTAGCGAGCGCGAGCGTTTTGTAGATGCGTTGTTCTCCGTGCTTGAGGCTACGGGTGCTGAGCGGTTTGCGGATATCGCTGGGAATCTGCGCGAGAGCCTGCCCGTGATGCTCCAGGCTGCGCAAGG
>CAJMNP010000109.1 GCA_905214895.1 uncultured bacterium
CCAATCTCGTGGCCCTCGGCGCCAAAGTCGCGCGCGATGGTAATGACCACAGGATTCTTCTTATTCTCCAGATCGCTCATCGCGATTCCTTTCTCTATGTGACAAAGGGGCTGTCCCTTTGCCACATTCTACGCTGCCACCATTCGCCTCTGATATGCGCGGACCAGCAGCGAGATACCAAAGTTGAGCACAAAGTACATCGCAAACACCAGGCCGTAGAGCATGAGCACCTGCGACAGGTCGATTGCGTGGGCCATCACGACGTTTGCCGTGTACATAAGCTCGGCCACGTTAATGCCCGAAAGATACGAGCTGTCCTTGATAACGGTCGTGCATTGGCTAAACAGCGCCGGGATGATCGTCTTAAACGTCTGCGGCAGAATGATGTAGCGCATGGTGGCAAAGAAGCCGAAGCCCTGGCTCTGCGCTGCCTCAAACTGGCCACGCGGAATCGAGTTGAGGCCACCGCGCACAATCTCGGCCATAACGGCGCTGGTAAACAGCGTAAAGGCGATAGTCGAAATCACAATGTCCAAACCCTGCACCGTAAAGTAGATAAACAGGATCCACAGCAGGTTCGGCGTGCAGCGGAACAGCTCGATATAGGCGCTCACCAAAATACGGAATGGACGGGGCGTATAGCTTTTAACGAGCGCCAGCACCGTGCCAAAGATGAGCGAGAAAAAGATCGACAGCGCCGAGATCTCGATCGTCTTAACAAAGCCGCCCCAAATGTAGAGCAGGTTGGTCGCGTTGAAGATTTCCATGCGCTAGGCCTCCTCTACGTTGTCGAGCCCCAGCTCGGCCAGGCTCACGCCGCGCGGACGCTCCTTGGAGCGGCGCTCGAGCCACTGCACCAGCATGGCGAGCGGAAAGCAGATGATGAAGTACATAAGGCAGCAGACGATGTATCCCTGCAGGTAACCGTACAGACTCACAAAGTTGTCGGAACGGTACATAAGGTCGCCGCCGGCCACAAGCGCCAGCACCGACGTGTTCTTGACCAGGTTGAGCGCCTGGTTACACAGCGGCGGCAGAATGATCTTGAATGTCTGGGGCAGCACGATGTACCAGTACGCCTGCGCACGGGTGAAGCCCTGGCTCTGAGCCGCCTCCATCTGACCGCGCGGAACGGCCTCGATACCGGTGCGGATGACCTCCGAGATATAGGCCGCGTGATACAGACCCACACCCAAGAAGCCCAGCACGAACGGCGCGATGCGCACCGGCTGGTCGGCACCGGTTATGGCCTGCAAAAACTGCGGACCGGCCATATACATAAAGAGCACCTGCACGGGCAACGGGGTGTTCTGGTAAAACTCCACGTACACGCGGCTTATGGCGCACAGCACGCGCGAGCGAGTGGTAGAGAACACGCCCAGCAGCGTGCCCAGCACCAGCGACAGCAGCAGACCGGCAACGACCACCTGCAGCGTCACGCCAAAGCCCTCCCAGAAGGGCCCCATGTTTTGAAATGTCGTCGACCAACGGTCGGCGTCAAATAATCCTTCGAGCATTTGATTCCTTCCTTGGACGATGCGCCTATACAAGACCCCAGGTCTTGACCTCTTGGTCGAGCCAGCCATCGGCCAGGCGATCGCAAATCACCTGATCGACCACGGCCGAAAGGTCGCAGCCCTTCTTGGTCGCCACGCCGTAGCCCTGCTCGCCAAACTTGACCTCGGGCTGCAGCAGCTCAACGGTCTCGTTCATGTAACCGGCCAGCGTGGAGCGGTCCATGGCAAAGACGTCGATATTGCCGGCGTCGAGCGAACTCTTGATGATGGGGTAGCCGCTAAAGGCCCTAAACTCGGGCTTGCAGCTAAAGCCGTTGTCCTTGATCATCTGCTCGATCAGCCCCTGCGTGGTGGCACCCTGGCTCACGCCAATGACCTTGCCGTCCAGATCCTCAATCGAGGTAAAGCCCGAACGCTTCTTGACCATGAGTCCCACGTAGTCGGTGCGGTACGGCGTCGAGAAATCCCAGCTCTTCTTGCGCTCGTCGGTGATGGTGTAGGTCGCCGCGACCACATCGAGTTGGCCGTTATCGATCAGCGGGCCGCGCGTCTTGGGCGTTACGTCGGTAAACTCGACAAGCTCCTGGGCACGGGCCTCCTTGTAGCTCACGCCAAAGACGGCAGCGGCGATCTGGTAGCACAAATCGACTTCCATGCCCTCAAAGCGGCCCTTGGCGGTGTCGTAATAGCCGTAGCCGGGAACGTCCTTCTTAACGCCGGCATTCAGATGGCCGCGCGACTTGATGGCCGCAAGCTTGGACCCCTTGTCGGAGCCCTCACCACTGGCAGAGTTGCCGCAACCGCTGAGCGCGGTCCCCGTCAGCGCAAGCATGCCGGCGCCAGCCAGCTGCAAAAAGTGACGGCGCGATACAGCCGCCCTCGTCATATCCGTCATGTCCATCACCGCGCCTAGTGCAGAATCTTGGACAGGAACTCGCGGCAGCGCGGGTTCTCGGGGTTATCGAAGAAGTGCTCGGGCGTGCCCTCCTCCAGAATGCGGCCGTCCTCCATAAAGATGACGCGGTCGGCCACCTGGCGCGCAAAGCCCATCTCGTGCGTCACGCAGATCATGGTGATGTCCTCCTGCGCGAGCTCAATCATAACGTCCAGGACTTCCTGGACCATCTCGGGGTCGAGCGCCGAGGTCGGTTCGTCAAACAGGATGATGGGCTGCTTGGTGCACAGGGCACGGGCGATGGCAATGCGCTGCTGCTGACCACCCGAGAGATTCTGCGGATACTCGCCGGCCTTATGCGCCATGCCAACGCGCTTGAGCGCGGCGATGGCGATCTCGGTCGCCTCCTCCTTGCTCTTCTTTTGTAGCTTGATGGGCGCGAGCGTCAGGTTGCCCAGCACCGTCATGTTGGGATACAGGTTGAACTGCTGAAACACCATGGAGCTATACTTGCGAGCCATTTCCAGGTGGTTCTTTTTGGTGAGCGGCGTACCGTCGATGACGACCTCGCCCGACGTGGGCTCCTCCAGATAATCGACGCAACGGATGAGCGTCGACTTGCCCGAGCCGGAAGGCCCGATCATTACGAGCTTCTCGCCGCGCTTGACGGTAAGGTTGATATCTTTGAGCACATGCAGGTCGCCAAAGTACTTGTTGAGATGCTTGATCTCGATCATGTCTGCCATGAATGTCCCTTCCCTGCGTTTACACGAGTTGAACTATTGTACGGAAAGAACCACGTTTCCGCAGCCCACACTGCATTCCCGTAAAGAACCCGCAATCTTCCACCCACTCATTGGGGACAGACTTAAATGAGTACCCAATGAGTGAGCACTCATTTAAGCCTGTCCCCAATGAACAGAGCATAAGTCAGCGAAAACCCGTACACGCGAGCAAGGTGACGTGAAATGAAAGGGCGCAGACCTTATGGTCGCGCCCTTGAAATTGAACGTCAGATTGCCGCGTGTACGGGTTTGCAGCGTCGAGCCGTTACGCGGTTCGGTAAAACCGCGTAACAAATTACGCGAGTTTGGCTCCAACGATCTTTGCTGCTGCCGGCTTATCGAAGTTGCCGCCGGTGGCCTTGCCGAGTGCACCCATAACCTGCCCCATCTGCTTCTTGGACGTGGCGCCCAGCTCGGCGATGACCTGCTCGATCAAGGCCTCGAGCTCCTCGCCCGAAACCTGCGCGGGCAGCAGGCTCTCCAGAATCTTGACCTGCTCGGTCAGGTTGTCGGTACGCTCCTGGTCGGTACCAGCCTTGATGGACATCTCCAGCGTCTCGCTCGTCTGCTTAATCAGACGCTTGATCATGCTGTTGACGTCTTCCTCGGTCACATCGCGGCGCTCGTTGACCTCGATGTTCTTCACTTCGGCCTTAACCTGGCGAATGATGGACAGGCGAACCTTGTCCTTGGCCTTCATGGCCGCGATCATTTCCTTCTGCAGCTCTTCGTTGGTCATCTGCAAATCCTCCTCAATAGTGCGGGCGGCACTCGCACGAGCGCCGCCCCATGATTACTCAGTCGTCGACGAATCGTCGGTCGAACTCTTGGTGACGCCCTTCAGGCT
>CAJMNP010000110.1 GCA_905214895.1 uncultured bacterium
GGGCGTGGCGGCGCGGGCCGGGCGGGCCCTCACCCTGCACGACGGCCTGCTCTCCGAGGGGCTCAGGGGCGCGGACAGCCGCGTGGATGGCAGGGAGCCGCTTCGGGCGCTGCCCTCGACGGCGGAAGGGGGCCCGCGATGAGGCCCGCGGACGTCTGCCGCGAGTCGGTGCGCGCGCTCGCCCACAACCGGGGCCGCACCGCGCTCACGACCCTCGGCGTGGTGATCGGCATCGCCGCGGTCATCGCCATGACGGCACTCGTCACGGGCGTGCGCTCCGCCATGGCCGAGCGCCTCGGGCTCTCGCAGGCGCGCGCGGCATCGATCACCTACGCGGGCGCCGACGCCCTGGGGCTCACCGAGGCCGACGTGGCCGCCCTGCGCGCGGCCGTGCCAGGCTTCGAGATCCTCTCGGGCTCGGTGTCCACAACGGCGGCCGCCACCTTGGGCACCGAGGCCGTGAAGGACATGGGCGTGCTCGGGGTCTCGCCGGACTGGTTCGACGCCGCCTCGGCGAGGCTCGCCGCGGGCAGGCTCCTCGACGTCGCGGACGGGGAGTCGGCCTCGCGCGTCGTGGTGCTCACCGACGGCCTGCTCCGCCAGCTGGAGGGCGAGTCGGCCAACCCAGCCTCGGCCGTGGGGAGGCGCGTCACCATCGCGGGCACGCCCTTCGAGGTCGTGGGCGTGCTCGCCGACGCCGGCGCGGCCTCGGGGCTCTCCTCGGCGATCATGCCCGTCCGCACCCTGCGCCAGCGCGTGGGGTCGCCCGACGGTGCCGACCTCTACACCTCCGTCCTCGCGTTCGCGCGGGAGGGCGAGGACGTCGACGAGCTCGCCCGCGAGGCCGCGAGCACCATCGAGGCGCGCAAGGGAGGGTCGGGCAAGGCCTCGGTGTGGCCGATGAAGGCGGCCATGGAGCAGTCCGACGCCGTCATGGGCTCGTTCCAGCTGCTGCTCACCTGCGTGGCCGGGGTGTCGCTGCTCGTGGGCGGCATAGGGATCATGAACATGATGCTCACGAGCGTGACGGAGCGCACGCGCGAGATCGGCCTGCGCCGGGCGCTCGGTGCGACGCGCGGCGACGTGGTGGCGCAGTTCCTGCTCGAGGCGGTACTCGTGTGCCTCCTCGGCGGGGCCGCGGGCATGGCCGCGGGCTACGCCGCCGCCTGGGGCTTCGCCGGCATGGCGTCCCAGATGGCGGGCTCCGGGGCGATCACGCCGCAGGTGCCCGCGGCGGTGGCCGGCGGCACCGTGGCGGTGTCGGCCGCGGTCGGGGTGGTCTTCGGGCTCTACCCGGCTTGGCGGGCCGCCAGGCTCTCGCCGGTGGAGGCGCTCAGGCACGGGTAGGCCCCCGAGAGGACGAGCCGGCCGCGGGGCCGGAGGACATATGCAAGGCAATTCGGAATAGGGACCTCATAGAGAGAGGAACGACCATGGAGGAGAAGACGAGGAAGCTCAGCGTGAAGAGGGTCGTCGTGGCGGCGCTAATCGCCCTGGCGCTGGTCGCGGGCGGCATCGCTGCGGGCTGGTTCATCACAAGCCGGGGCGCTGCGGGGTCGGACGGCGGCCAGGTGACCGACTCCCAGTCCGTCGGCGGCGGTCCGGACTCCGGGCAGATGCCGCCCGACGCCAAGCAGGTGCCCGAGGACCAGCTCCAGGGTGACGGGGAGGTGACGTTCTCGAGCTAGGAGCAAAAAACGAGGGAAAGTCCATGGCAACTAAATTGCCATGGACTTTCCCTCTTGAACAAGTAAACAGCCAATATGCAGTGCCGGCTGTCCTCGCTAATTGAATGTGTGCGTCCCCATTTCCAAAACTACATTCCATTCAAATTGAGGCTCGGGCATTCTTCAATAGTTTCCAGACCAAGAGAGCAGCACCTATCGCTTCTCCAAATTCAGCAAAGTCTAAGGATGATTTCACGATGCAAATCGCCATCGAAGCTGGAAGAAGCCCAGAGCCTATTATTGAAGAAAGACACAGAAACAATAGGAGCATTAAAGCATGCGTGAATTTGTACTGAGCTTTTTGGAGCGAGCTTTTAAGGCGCTCTTCCAAAATAAACTCTTCTCCAAAACTAACTAGGTAACCAGATCCAGCTGCCACAATCAATGCGAACGGCATTGACGAAAAGGCAACGTGATCCGAGACTTCGATTATTTTCAAATAGATGATTGATACAAAGCAATAGATTGACTGCCATAGAGCCCAAGCGATTGGATGAAGCCCCATCTTGGTTCCCCGTTGTTCGCGAATCAGGAATTTTGAAGGCAACCATACGGGAATCCAATATAGAAGCATAGAAGCAACGAGCGCAAAAATGAACCTCAGGATTAAGAAAGGAGAGCAAATTGAAGCCGCCAGTGCAACAACTCCTATCAATAAAAGGAATGCACGAGCGGATCGATCAAATAGCTTTTCTTCAATAAATGGCTTCAGCTTTTTCATTAATACGAGATGCTCCTCTTACGCGAACCCTTTTTTTTATAATGGAAGTCTACAGCCCCTAGAATCTGAATACATCAATCGCTGCCGGACAGTCCCCGCGAGGCAACAACATTGAAGAGTAGCTAACGGCTATAGCAGCGGTCTTGGATATCGCCGTCAGCTCAATATGGATATCCAACGCCTACCGCAAGTACAGCTCATACGCTTTGGCATAGCTGCTCGAAGGCTCGAAGGCATCCACCGCCGCCACGATGTCAGCCGATGACGATGCCCACCGCCACACCGGAATCTCATATACCAACGGTGAGAACCCCCGCGGTCACCGTTTCCACGCGTTACGGCGCGGGCAAGACGCTCAACTGGGACGCTGCGCGAACGGGTTTATCGCCTCCTGTTTTATCACGCTCGCCATCGTCTTCTGCATCTTCGTAACCGCGCTTGTGTGAGGTGGCCAAGAGCGTCCGCGAGCTCGAGGCGGCCGGTATGTCGCGAGCTTCAAAGCAATATGACTTCAGGATGCAGCAACGGAAGAGCGGTATAAAAGTATCCGTGATAACCAAATCATCATTCCTCCGAGAAATTAGAATCATTGCCAAAAGCCTTAGGTGTGGAGATTGACATCATGGACATACTTGCCCGCGACGGTCTTTCAGAAGCCGCTCTCAGAACCCTCTCCTATCGAAGCGTATTGGGCATCTCGGGACTGCAGACGAAACTTGGACATCACGGTGTCCGGAAGGGAGTTCGCGGTGGCCTACACGGAGCACGAGAAGGTCGGGTTCGTCGAGAGGATGTGGGCCGAGGGCCTGAGGCCCGCCTCCGCCCACAAGGCGTGGAGCTCGCCGACGAGGGCCAGCCTGTTGATGTTCACTAGAAAGTGGTCCGCCTAATCACGTAAAACTGAGCAGCGTGAGCACTGGAAATTGAGCAGCTTGATCATGGGGCCGCGACCCGGGGACCAGGGGCGCGGCCCCCGCCTCACGGTTTGCCCGGGTGGAGACTTTGGCGAGCACGCCCGGGAAGGACGGAGGAGATGACCTTGCCCCTGGACACCATGGATGACATGCGGTCGACGAACGCCGACGGGGTGCCGAGGGCGGAGATGGGCCGCACGTCGGCAGGAACACCGTGGCGAAGTACGCGGGCATGGAGGACCTGTCGCCCTCCGCGCCGGTCCCCGCCCCGCGGGAGAGGCCCGCACCGGCGGGCCACGAGGAATGGGTCGCCTCGGTCCTGGGGGCCGACCTCGGCGCCCCGCGCAGGCAGCGACACACCGCCAGGCGGGTCTACGACAGGCTGGTCTCCGAGCGCGGCTGCGAGGGGTCCCACTCGACGGTGCGGCGCTTCGTGGGTGACTGGCGGCTCGCCCGCTCGGCCGGCGCCGGCGAGGGCTGCCTCGAGCTCGAGTGGCCGGTCGGGGCCTGCCAGGCCGACTTCGGCAGCTTCAGGGCCGTCGTCGCCGGGGAGGCCCCCGACCCCAAGCCCCTCGTCGCGACGCTGCCCCACTCCAGCGACGGGCAGTGCGTCGCCCTGAGGTCCAGCGCCCCGAGTGCCCGTGCGCCGGCCTCGCCGAGGCCTTCC
>CAJMNP010000111.1 GCA_905214895.1 uncultured bacterium
CAAGTTCCAGCTGATACGTTTTTGCTACCCAAAAGGAGGCGGTAGCTCATGACCCATTGCAATGACCAGCTCATCGACCAACTGCTCACTCAAGCCGAACAAGAGGGGCGCTGTCTGATTCCCCCGAGCACGGCGATCCGAAAAGCGCTCCTTCGGCGCACCGGCGGCACGGCTGTCTCGCCCATGCCGGGGTTGTTTGCGCGAAAAACGCGCTGGGATGAACTCAACCGAGCGCAACGCCATTGCGAGATTATCCGCGCCCTTGCGATCATCCACCCCGATTGGACGTTCTGCTCGTTTTCGGCCGCCTGTCTGCTGGGGCTCGAGGTCTCGTGGCGACACCTGAACGTCGTGCATGTCTGCAGCTCGACAAAGCCGTCGGCTCGTCCGGGCGCACATATTCAGCGGCACCAGATTGAGCCGGCCGGAGCAATACGCAGAGCCGGCATATCGGTAACGCCGCCAATCCAAACGGTCACAGATTGCCTGCTGCAAACTGGTTTTGCCGACGGCATGCCCATTGCCGATTCGGCGATCTTAAAGCTCGGCCTTGCACGGGAACAGCTGATGGAGGCCGTTGAGCAACGAGCGACTGCCCGCAATGGTCGTGCAATTCGTACTGCTCTCACAACGCTTCGATATGCCGACGCCCGCGCCGAGAGCGGCGGGGAATCGGTCGCCCGAGCCGTCATGATCGAGACGGGCTTTGCGCCCGATTGGCTTCAATACGAGCTGACGGACCCCTTCAATTCGGCCAAGCCCATACGAACGGACTTTGCCTGGGAGCGCCAGGCGCGGGAACTCACGCTGGGCGAGCTCGACGGGCTCATCAAATATACCAACCAAACCATGCTGGCCGGACGCACCACCGCCGAAGCGCTCGTTGCCGAACGACAGCGCGAGGCGCACCTATCACTCTACGGTCACCCTCTGCTGCGCTTTACCATGAACGAGGTCCGCTCGGCAGGAATGCTCGCCAAAAAGCTGCAGACGGCAGGCATCCGGCAGACCGCGCTGCCGACGTGGCTCAACGAGGTGGACCTGTAGGAGCTGTTGAGCCACGCATTGCCGGATCGCATCCCCCCCTATCTGGGCCGCGCTTTCCCAACGGCCACGCCAACGGAAAGCGCGGCCCAGTCTGGACGCTCAAAACGGGATGCACTTTCCGGATGGCGGGCCTAGCGGAAACCGTGTCCCGGAATCAAGGCCTAGAACGGGACAGACTTTCCGGTTGAAGCGCTCAGCGGAAACTGCATCCCGGAATAGACGCTCAAACTGGGATGCAGTTTCCAAGTGAATGACAACCGGAAAGTGCGTCCCGGAATAGGAGCTCGGAACGGGATGCGCTTTCCTGACGAAGCTCCTTGCGGAAAGCGTGTCCCAGAATGAAGACTCAGAATGGGATGCAATTTCCGCCTGAAGGCGATTCGGAAAGCATACCCCGTTCTGGCATCGAATTCCGGGTCGCAGTTTCCGGTTGAGGGCTGTTCCGGAAAGTGCATCCCATTCCAGGCGCGGATTCCGGGACGCAGTTTCCGCTTGAGGCTTCAACCGGAAAGTGCATCCCACTCTGGAGCCGAATTCCGGGACACGCTTTCCGCTAGAGACTCAAGGGGAAAATGCATCCCATTCTGAACATCGAATCCGGGACGCAGTTTCCGCATGCGGCCCCATTGGGAAAGTTCATCCCGTTCTGAGCGCCAATTCCGGGATGCTGCCTCCGCTCCAAACAAAAGGCCCCGGCTCGCGATGGAGCTGGGGCCAAAGGCGCAGCATATACAGTTGATGTTGAGCGCGAACAGCCCGTCAGCAATGGGCGTCCGCGTTCTACCCTACCCGCGGTGACGGGCGCGGCTGTACGGCGTATCCACCATGGGCAGATCGGGACGCAGCTTGCCGTCAAACGCGCGATAGGCGTTCTGCACGGCAGGCGCCGTGGGAATCGTCGCGATCTCGCCGATGCCCTTGCCGCCGTATGCCACGGGCAGTAGCTCGTCCTTCTCCACGTAGATGGCGTGGATATCCGGAATCTCGGGCGCACGGAACAGCCCGAGCGTACCGTACCTTGCCTGGGGCACGCAGTCCTTGAGCGGCCAATCCTCGGTAAGCGCATAGCCCATACCCATGAGCACGCCGCCTTCGATCTGGCCCTGGATAGAGATGGGGTTGACCACCTTGCCGGAATCGTGCGCGGCATAGACCTCGCTCACGCGGCCGTCGTCGTCCAAAATAACCACATGCGTGGCAAAGCCGTAGCAGATGTGGCTCTTGGGGTTGGGAACATCCGCACCCAGCTTGTCGGTCGGCTCCAGGTACACGTAGCCAAACTCACATCCCTCGAGCGCCTTGATGGCGGCCGCGGGATCCTGAGGATGCATACCCTGGCCGGCGACGAGCTCCTGCGTGTGCAGCTGATAGGCGCGACCGTCGTCGTACTCGATCTTGACGCCGTCGCCATGCGCATTCACGGAAGCGGCGGGCGCAGACTTGCCGGCCTCGATGTCAAGCATGGCATCGCGCAGCAGGAAGGCGGCACCGCGCACGGCCTCGCCGGTCACGACCGTCTGACGCGAGCCAGACGTGGTGCCGGAGTCGGGAGCGTTCTCGGTGGAGCACTCGCCGTTGGCGATGCAGCGAAGCGGCAGACCGCAGGCCTCGGCAACGTCCTGCAAAAAGACGGTGTTGCAGCCCTGGCCGATGTCGGACGTGGCGGCGTAGACCACGGCGCGGCCATCCTCGATGCGAATCTTGCAGCGGCCGGCATCGGGCAGGCCAACACCCACGCCAGCGTTCTTCATGGCGCAGGCAATGCCGGCGTGTCCGGGATGCGCATAGTAGGCATCCTTGACCTCGAGCAGTGTCTCCTTAAGCGCCGTGGAACAGTCGGCAATTTGGCCGTTGGGCAAAACCTCGCCCGGCTCGATAGCGTTTCGGTAACGAATCTCCCACGGATCCAGGCCGACCTTTTCTGCCAGCAGGTCGATCAGGCTCTCGAGCGCAAACTCGGACTGGCAAACGCCAAAGCCTCGGTACGCGCCGGCGGGCGGGTTGTTGGTGTAGTAGCCAAAACCGCGAATGTCGGTGTTCTGGTACTTGTAGGGGCCGACGGCATGCGTGCAGGCGCGCTCGAGCACCGGGCCGCACAGCGACGCGTAGGCGCCGGTATCAAAGTTGATCTCGCAATCCAGGCCGGTAAAGTTGCCCTCGACGTCGCAACCCAGTGTAAAGGTGCCGTTCATGGCGTGGCGCTTGGGATGGAACGCGAGCGACTCGGCGCGCGTGAGTTTGCACTTCACGGGACGCTGGAACTTATATGCGGCGAGCGCGGCCAGGTGCTGGATGGACACGTCCTCCTTGCCGCCAAAGCCGCCGCCCACAAGCATGGTCTCGACGACCACGCGCTCGGGCTCGTTGTCCCAGCCAAACATGTGGGCGCACTCTTTACGCGTATCGTAGGCGCCCTGGTCGGTCGACTGCACCTTGACGCCGTTCTTGTACGGGAAGGCGACGGCGCACTCGGGCTCCAAGAAGGCATGCTCGGTAAAGGGCGTGGTAAAGCGCTGCGTCACGGTGAACGCGCTTTCGGCCAGCGCCTTGGCGGCATCGCCGCGCGTCACGTGACGGCTCTGGCACACGTTGTCCTTGAGCTCCACCGTGTTGCCAAAGGCAAAGAAGCTGTCGTGCAGGCGCGGTGCGTCGGCGGCCTTGGCCTCGGCGATGTTGCGCACAGACTCCAGAGGCTCGTAATCGATCTTGACGAGCTTCTTGGCCTTCTCGAGCGTCGCTTCGTCCTCGGCAACCACCAGCACGATGGCATCGCCCACGCAGCGGGTGATATCGCCCTGGGCGATCATGACGTCCCAGTCCTGGATAAGGTGGCCGACTTGGTTGACCGGCACGTCCTCGGCGCGCAGGATGCCCACCACGCCGGGCAGGGCCTCGGCCTTGGAGGTGTCGATGGAGAGCACGCGGGCGCGCGGATACTTGGAGCGCACGGCGCTGGC
>CAJMNP010000112.1 GCA_905214895.1 uncultured bacterium
AGCAGGTGCGCGACTTTAACTACGAGCTGCGCCACCGCGGTCGCAAGACCGAGTGTGAGATCGACGCCAACGGCGTGCTGACCGGCACGTCCAAGAAGGTCTACCGCGGCACCATCGACCTCGTGCACGGCTGCAAGGGTGCCGTCGGCACCGAGCGCGAAACCGTGCTGCTGGCCAACAAGGGCGTCGACAACAAGACCGTCCCCGTCATCCTCTGCGACGAGGACGACGTCGCCGGCAACCACGGCGCTACCATCGGCCACGTCCGCGACGAGCAGCTGTTCTACCTCGCCTGCCGCGGCCTTGACCAAAGCGCCGCCGAGGACCTGTTCATCCGCGCCAAGCTGGAGGACGCCGCGCTTTCCACCACTGACGAGCGCACCCGCGCCGCCGTCGTCCGTCTGGGCAACAACCTGATCGATAACTTTGAGGAGGAGCTCGCATGATCGACACCGAGCACGTTAAATGCGATACCTGTACTGCCCCCGAGCCCATGGAACTCGACGCCAGCGATGAGGCCTCGCGCGGCTGGCCTACCGTCGATATCGAGACCAACCCCTACAAGGCGCAGTTCCCGCTGTTCCAGCAGCACCCCGAGATCGCTTTCCTCGATAGCGCTGCCACCGCGCAGCGCCCCGCCTGCGTGCTCGACGCCGAGCGCGACTTCTACCAGCGCATGAACGCCAACCCCCTGCGCGGCCTGTACTCGCTGTCCGTCGAGGCCACCGACGCCATCGCGAAGGTCCGCCGGCAAATCGCCGACGTCATCGGCGCCCCCAACGCCAACGAGGTTGTCTTCACCCGCAACACGAGCGAGTCGCTCAACCTGGTCGCCAAGAGCTTTGCACCCACGGTACTCGAGCCCGGTGATGAGGTCGTCATCACCATCATGGAGCACCACTCCAATCTGATCCCGTGGCAGCAGGTCTGCCGCGAGACCGGCGCCAAGCTCGTCTACCTCTACCCCACCAAGACCGGCCAGCTCACCACCGAGGAGGTTCTTGCCAAGGTGGGTCCCAAGACCAAGATCTTGGCCGTGGGTCAGGTCTCAAACGTGCTGGGCGTCGAGAACCCGGTCAAGAATCTCGGCAAGCTCGTGCACAAGTACGGCGGCTATCTGGTCGTCGACGGCGCTCAGTCGCTACCGCACATGCCGGTCGATGTGACCGACCTGGGCGCCGACTTCTTTGCCTTTAGCGCGCACAAGGCCATGGGCCCCATGGGCATCGGCGTGCTGTGGGGCAAGATGGACCTGCTCAACGCCATGCCGCCCATGCTCACCGGCGGCGAGATGATCGATTCGGTCACCGAGCAGGACGCCGTCTGGGCGCCCGTCCCCGAGAAGTTCGAGGCCGGCACGCAGGACGCCGCCGGCATCTTCGCCACAGGCGCGGCGCTTGACTACCTGGTCAACACGGTTGGCTACGAAAACATTCAGGCACGCGAGCAGGCGCTCGTCCACTACCTGATGGGCGAGCTTATGCAGCTCGACTTTGTCCAGATCATCGGCTCGATCTACTGGGACAACCATCACGGCGTCGTCAGCTTTAACGTCAAGGGCATCCACCCGCACGATGTCGCGAGCATCATGGACATGGACGGCGTCTGCATCCGCGCCGGTCACCACTGCGCGCAGCCGCTGCTCACCTGGCTGGGCGTCGAGAACCTCGCCTGCTGCCGCGCCAGCGTGGCTTTCTACAACGACAAGGCCGACATCGACAAGTTCATCGCCGGCCTGCATCACGTTTGGAGCACGTTCAATGGGTAATCTGTACACCTCCACCACGTTTATGGAGCACAACTCGCACCCCGACTATAAGTACGAGATGGACGCCCCCACGCACGAGCACGACGGTATCAACCCCAGCTGCGGCGACGAGCTCACTCTGCAGCTGCGTGTCGAGAACGATGTAATCGAGGAGGCCTCGTTTACCGGGCACGGCTGCGCCATCAGCCAGGCCAGCGCTGATATCATGGCCGACCTCATCACCGGCGAGACCGTCGAAGAAGCTCGCCGCCTGGCAGAGCTCTTCCTCGCCATGATCCGCGGCGAGCAGCTCTCCGAGGAAGACCTGGAAGACCTAGACGAGGCCGCCCAGCTCCAGGACATCTCGCACATGCCCGCCCGCGTCAAGTGCGCCGAGCTCGCCTGGCGCACCCTCGACGGCATGCTCGAGGGGCAAGCTAGCCAGTAGCGGATGCCCCAGATCAAAGGGTTTGATTGCCGAGCCGCCCAATACGGGTGGCTCGGCTTTTTCATAACGCCTCGGACACACAAGGTCCGCGCATCCGGCGCCCCGTCTGTCATTTATCACACGGCCAACCGCGAACAGGAGCGTTTTTCCCCAGTACAAAAAGCTTGGGGCAGGGCCACGGGCACTCTAAACAAAGTGCCAAGCCCCGTCCTGCTGAGCTTCGGCACGCCTCGCGCCTGCCGCAGAAGGGTCCCCTAGGGTGCGGCGTGCATTTTTGCGAGTATTCAGCACGCCAAGCCGCGTGTATACGCATCGGAAGCGTTAATCAACATCTCAAGTCGCCTTTATATAGCGATTTAGAACAAGCATCGAGGTCTCAGGGGGCGCAAACATGAGCTTCGGAGGCTCATCGGTAGGCACAAATAGCTTCGGAGCCCGTATGTTTCAAGATTGCGACGGTGCCGACAGTACCACGATGTTGAATACCCCGCTTTTTGCACGGAGTAGACGGGGGTAGGCACAGGCAAAACAGGACTAAGCCGTTATTTTATGCATGAAGGCGACCGTTCTATGCAAATCTAGATGCGCAGTTACCGTACCAAGCTTTTAGAACAAAGGCTGTGGCGTATGGGCGACCCCGGCTGCGGTGCACAGGCGGCCCTACACCACGTTTCCACCAGTCAGCACCGCCGCTGGCGCACGGGTGCGCACAATGCGAGAAACGGTACTTTTGCCAATACCCGTATACCGCTCAATCTGACGCACCGTAAATCCGGCATCATGCAATCCAAGAATAACGATATTGCGCTGCGCCGACGATGCGGCTTTAACCTCGTGGAACGGAACCCCGAGACCCTTCGCCAGCTTTTCGGCAAAGGCGTGCCGCTCCCACTCCGCCTCTTCCAGATCGGGCATCGCAGGCTCGCAGGCATCGGGCTTCGAAAGCGAATAGGCAATAAAGGCCTTGGCAGAACCAAAAAGCTCAAGCACGCAAGACGGGTCGGAAAATCCCCTCGTCATATCGTTGTCATAGGCCCGTAGATACTCGACAAAGCTGCTCCACGGATAACGCTCAATGAGATTGATGCCCGCCTCCTGCGGATCGACGTGTACGGAGCGAATAGCCTCCATCACCTGCCAGTCGGTATCGAGCGAGCGGCGCTCAAAACGGTCCCGAAACAGATGGCCCGTGCGCCCGGTACGTTTATTGAAGCGACGAGCATACGTCAGCAGCAACCGCTGCATTGCCGCGCTCATTTCGTCCTCATAATCCAAAAGCACCAGATCCACGTGGTCGCCCATGAGACACCATGCCACGATCGTTACCTGGGCATCGCGGCAGCAGTTGCGCATCAGCTCCAAAAACTCCCACCGGTCGTCATCGGTCTCAAAGATGATCTGTTTTCCGATGCCACGGGCCGAAACATGGTAAAAGCCGGTAACCGTTCTCCAAACGCGCTGCATGGCGCTCCCTTCCCCGGGATCCGCTCACCATCAAATACAGCACGATTGAAGCGCGCCATCAAAACATTCACGCAAAACAATACACTCGCGCGGCCAAAGGCAGTAAACAGGCGGCGAACGGCACCGTTGCAACAGGTCAACCCCTGCAGCGCTTACAAGAGCTGACCAAAAGCTTGCCCAAGACGGACCCCCTCTACGGAAGTTCGCGACCACAGGACATAGAGTTAAAACGTTTCAATTGAAAGTTCCGCGCTTCTCGCTACGAAAACTGAGCCGTTCGCCGAATATTCCGTGCATTTCGCGGTAT
>CAJMNP010000113.1 GCA_905214895.1 uncultured bacterium
CCGCTCGACCCCTCGCTCGAGCATCTGCTGCTGGTCTACCCCGTAACCTGGGTAATCACCGCCACGATGTTCACCGTCTACCATCACAGCGGCAACTGGCTAGGCCGCGCCACTGCCTAGCCATTGGGGACGTCCGCAATGGCTAGTATTCGATGCCTTGGCGGGCTAGGAGGCCTTCGTCGAAGTAGTGTTTGACGGGGCGCATTTCGGTTACTAGGTCGGCAAGGTCGGCGAGGGGCAGCAAGCCGCGGCCGGTGAGCACGAGCTCCGTGGTGGTCGGTTTCATCGCGATCAACGCTTCGACATCTTCGCGCGTCACAAATCCCCGTCGCATGGCTTCTCCCAGCTCATCCAAGATCAGCACGTCGACCTGGCTAATCTGCTCGCGCGCCAGCTCCATGATCTGTGCGGCACAGGCTTCGGGCGTGTCGCGGTCGGCTTGTCCGATGCGTAGCCCCAATCGAGGTGCTGCGTCATGTTCGGCGCAGTGCAGCTTCTTGGCAAACTGAAGCATGAGCACGTTAAGCCCATAGCCCGTGGCGCGCAGCGCGAGCCCCAGCGCAGCCGTCGTCTTGCCCTTGCCGTCGCCCGTGTAGATCTGAACCTTGCCGACTTCCAGTGATGCCATCTCTGTCCTTTCGTGCCCGGCGTCGGTTTATCGCCGTCCGGGTTGGGTATTCTAGAAAACATTATCAACCCCAGTAGATGGAGTTCAAGCAGATGGAGATGGATGACAACAAACGTAGACGGAATATGATCCTCTACGTGTTCATCGCCTTCGTCGTCTACCTCGTGCTCTCGACCGTTCTGTTCCCCAACATCGGTCACACGCAGCAGATTACGAAGACCGATTACTCGACGTTTGTCAAAGCGCTCGATAAGAAGAGTGTCGACAAGGTCGAGTACAACACGGACGATTACACGATTTATTACACCAAGAAGGGCGAGGACGAGAACATCGCCTACAAGACGACCGGTGTGCCGAACGATGCGGGCTTTACCGATCGCGTGCTTGAATCCGGTGCGTCCCTGGAATCGGTCGTTCCCGATAAAAACTCGGGTCTGATGACCTATTACCTGCTCACGCTCATCCTTCCCATGGCCATCTTCTTCCTCATCGGTTGGTGGCTCAACCGCCGCATGAAGAAGGCCATGGGTGATGACGGTCCCTCGATGAACTTTGGCGGCGGTGGTTTTGGCGGCGGTGGATTGGGCAAGTCCGGCGCGCGCGTGATTGCCTCCAAGGATGTCGGCGTGACCTTTAAGGACGTCGCCGGCCAGGAAGAGGCCAAGGAATCTCTCAAGGAGGTCGTCGACTTTCTGGAGAAGCCGCAGCGCTACGAGGAGATCGGCGCTAAGCTGCCGCGCGGCGCTCTCCTTGTTGGCCCTCCGGGCACCGGTAAGACCCTCCTCGCCAAGGCTGTTGCCGGTGAGGCGGGCGTTCCGTTCTTTAGCATTTCGGGTTCTGAGTTCGTGGAGATGTTCGTCGGCCGCGGTGCCGCCAAGGTGCGCGACCTGTTTAAGCAGGCTAAGGAAAAGGCCCCCTGTATCGTATTTATCGATGAGATTGATACCATCGGCAAAAAGCGTGACGGTGGCGGCTTTAGCGGCAACGACGAGCGTGAGCAAACGCTCAACCAGCTGCTGACCGAGATGGATGGCTTCGACAACCACAAGGGTATCGTCGTCCTCGCTGCCACCAACCGTCCTGACAGCCTCGATCCCGCTCTGCTGCGCCCCGGTCGTTTTGACCGCCGCATCCCCGTTGAGCTGCCCGACCTGACCGGCCGCAAGAACATCCTCGAGCTTCACGCCAAGAGTGTGAAGACCGAGCCGCCGATCGATCTGACCGCGATTGCCCGCGCCACGCCCGGAGCCTCGGGCGCCGACCTGGCCAATATCATCAACGAGGGCGCCCTGCGCGCCGTTCGCGAGGGTCGCAAGCGTGCAACCCAGGACGACTTCGAGGAGTCGGTGGAGGTCGTCATCGCCGGCCAGCAGCGTAAGTCCACGGTGCTGTCCGATCACGAGAAACAGGTCGTGTCCTATCACGAGATCGGCCATGCCATCGTTGCCGCCCGCCAGAAGGGTTCTGCGCCGGTTACGAAGATCACCATCGTGCCGCGTACGAGCGGTGCTCTGGGCTACACCATGCAGGTCGAGGAGGACGAGCGCTTCTTGACCACGCGCCAGGAGGTGCTCGACAAGCTCGCTGTCTACTGCGGCGGACGTGCTGCCGAGGAGCTCATCTTTGGTGAGATGACGACTGGCGCGGCCAACGATATTGAGCAGGCCACCAAGCTCGCCCGCAACATGGTGACGCGCTTTGGTATGTCGGAAGAGTTTGGCATGATGGCGCTCGGTACCGTTCAGAATGCCTACCTCAACCAGGACACGTCGCTCACCTGTGCCCCCGGTACGGCCGAGCGCGTCGACGCGATCGTCGCCAAGCTGATCGAGGACGCACATGACCGCGCCCTGCAGATCCTCAAGGAGAACAAGTTTAAGCTCCATGAGCTGGCTCGTTATCTGTACAAGAAGGAGACGATCACGGGCGAGGAGTTCATGAATCTCCTCACGCGCGAGAATCCGCTGATGCCAAAGCAGCAGTAAGGCTGGTTGCACAACGTCGAACGCCCCATTTGAGTTTCTATCTCAAATGGGGCGTTTTGTTTGGGAGGGATATGTATGAAGATCGTGGTGAGTGCCTGCTTGATGGGAGAGAGCTGCAAATATAACGGGCTCGACAATTACCATCGCGCGTTGGTCGAGGCCTGCGAACGCACAGGGACCGAGGTCCTGTTGGTGTGCCCCGAGGTTTTTGGCGGCTTGCCCACACCGCGCAAGCCGTCCGAGATTGTGAATGGCGAGGTTTGTACCTGCGAGGGCATCTCGGTCGATCGCGAGTTTCGCCTGGGTGCAGAGCGCGCGCTCGATATGTGCGAGCAGGCGGGCGGCCCGTCCGAGATCGCTGCGTGCGTCTTACAGGACCGTAGCCCCTCGTGCGGTGCGGGTCGCGTCTACGATGGCACCTTTAGCGGCACGCTCACTGTGGGCAATGGTGTTTTTGTCGATCTGCTGCTGCGTCACGGGTACCGTGTGATTCCGGCTAGCGAGTTCGATCCCAGCATACTGGAACATTGTCCACAGCACTCGAACCCAACACTTCCTCACGGGTGACCGTTTTGGCATCATCCGTGAAGTTGATATTGAGTACGACCCGGTCATCAAAGACGTAGACCGAGTTGACAGGCGCCGTACCCATGCAGCCCCTCCCCACGGCCCTCGCGCAGGAACGCGCACACGGCCTTCCCGTCTCTTGCGCCTCTCCCGGAACTGTCCACATCAGCGTAGCCAATCCAGTCCGCCAAGGGCTGCAGCCCGGACAACGCGGCGATGGAGGGCTTCTTCGGCCTGCTCAAGAAGGAGTTCTGGCACGGCAGGGACTGGTCGGACTGGACCCCCGCCCGCTTCATCGAGGAACTCGGAGGCTGGATCGGCCGATACAATACGGAGAGGCGCAGCGATGCGCTCGGTGGCCGCACCCCGGCCGAGTTCCGCTCCGCGCTGGGAAGGGCCGCGTAACGGTCCAAGAAATCGTCCGCAGTCCCCATTCTTGCCCCTTTGGGACGGCTTCTTGTTGGGGCGTGCCTGCCCCAAACCCTGCTAGGAACGAGTGCAGCAAACTGGAATTTTAAATTACTCTTTGCAAATAACCTTTGAACCTTCACCATCAATTACAATTCCCTGACGATTGTTAATTGGGCATAGATTCAAATCCGAAAACTCAGTTATTATTTTCTCGGTAACTTTCTTAAATGGTGCTGTAAGAAAATGCGGAAGAACATAGAAATCAATCAAATTAAGCCCTGCATCATCTTCTTGTGAGTAGTCCTCCGGCTTTTCATCCATTTGCTCG